>CALMSQ010000234.1:0-22853 GCA_937872345.1 uncultured Burkholderiales bacterium
CTCTCGCCGGGCACCCCGAACACCGTGTCCACCCCCTGGATCGCCAGCGCGTCGGCCAGGATCTGGCCGCCGGGGCGTTGCGCCGGGGCCGGGCATGCAGGACTCAAGACGCCTCTCCTTGTCTGGCGACGCGCCGGGAACCGGCGCATCCGGAACGAATCGTGCGCGGGCTCAACGCTTCAGGTGCGCGAGCTTTCCGGTGACCGACTTCCACTGCTCCGCGTCGGGCAGCGCAGGCTCGGTCGAGCTCAGCACGGGGAACTCGCGCGTGAGTTCGGCGTTCAGCTCGATGAAGTGTCGCTGTCCTTCCGGCACGTCGGTATCCGCATAGATCGCGTTGACCGGGCATTCCGGGATGCAGACGGCGCAGTCGATGCATTCGTCCGGATCGATGACCAGGAAGTTCGGCCCGGCATGGAAACAGTCGACCGGGCAGACGTCGACGCAGTCGGTGTAGCGGCAGCAGATGCAGGCTTCGGTGACGACGTGGGTCATGGATGCAATCACCTCGGGTTGGTTCGAGCGGCGGCTCGTGCGGCCACGCCGCCGGCCGCGCGGCAACCGGAAGTATACGAACAATACGCGAAGAGCACACTTGTGCGCCGCCGCATCAGAAGATCCTCTCTCCGAATCGGCGCTCGCTTCTTGCGCGCCGACGATTGAGTGTGTACATTCTAATGACATCGATAGGGGAATTCGTGGACTCGACGACGAGCGGAATCGACAGGCTGGTGTCGGCCATCGGGCGCGCATGCAGCTGGCTGCTGTTGCCGATGGTGCTGCTGGCCTTTTCGGTCGTCGCACTGAGGTACGTCTTCGGTGTCGGCTTTCCGTGGCTCTCGGAGGCGTTCATCTGGCTCAACGGCGCAATCGTCCTGCTCGCGTCGGCCGACGTGCTGCGAATGGACGGCCACGTCAGGGTCGACCTCGCCTACAGGAAGATGTCCCGGCGACAGCGCGCGATGGTCGACCTGTGCGGCACGTGGCTGCTGCTGATGCCGATGGTCGTGGCAATCGGATATCTCGCCTGGCCGATCGCACTGGGTTCGCTGATGATGCTCGAGCGCTCGCCGACGCCCGATGGGTTGCCGTTCCTCTACGTGATCAAGATGCTCGTCGTGGCCTTCTGCGTGCTGCTCGCACTGCAGGGGATCGCGAATTCGTTGCGCGCATGGCGCGTGTTGCGGCCGATGGCGGACCGGCCGTGATCGCGGCTTCGCCCATCTTCGGGTCCCGAGCCAGCCGATGCCGGGCATGAACGCCGGCGAGATCATGGCGCTGGCGATGTTCGCCGGGCTGTTCGTCGTGCTGCTGGCCGGCTATCCGGTGGCGCTCTCGATCGGCGGGGTCTCGGTGCTCTTCGCCGCGGCCGGGGCGGCGATGGGCGTGTTCGACTGGCCGCTGATGGCCGGCGTCACCAGCCGGATTCTCGACGCGGTGATCAGCGAGACGCTGGTGGCGGTTCCGCTGTTCGTCTTCATGGGCGTCGTCCTCGAGCGATCGCGAATCGCCGAAGACCTGTTGACGACGATGGGCCAGGCCTTCGGGAAGCGGCGCGGCGGCCTCGGCATCTCGGTGATCGTCGTCGGCGCGCTGCTGGCGGCGTCGACCGGAATCGTCGGCGCGACGGTCGTGGCGATGGGGCTCATCAGCTATCCGGCGATGGTTCGCGCCCGCTACGACCTGCGCCTCGCCTCGGGGATCATCACCGCGTCGGGCACGCTGGCGCAACTGATCCCGCCGTCGACGGTGCTGATCCTCGTCGGGACGCTGTTGCAGAACGCGAACACGCAGGCGAACCTGGCGATGGGCAACTTCAGCGCGCGGCCCGTCACGGTCACCGACCTGTTCGTCGGGGCGATGATCCCCGGCCTGATCCTGGTCGGCCTGTTCATCGCGTTCACGATCGCGGTGGCGATCTTTCGGCCGCAGGCGTGCCCGCCGCTCGAGATGACCGACGAGGAGCGGCGCACGCTCGTCTCGCGGATCCTGCGCGTGATGATGCCGCCGCTGCTGCTGATCGTGGCGGTGCTCGGGTCGATCCTCACGGGCATCGCCACCGCGACCGAGTCGGCCGCGGTCGGCGCCGTCGGCGCGATGGTGCTGGCTGCCGCGCGCGGCGTGCTCAACCTGCGGACGCTGCGCGAGGTCTGCGATTCGACGCTGCGTCTCTCGGTGATGATCTACCTGATCCTCTTCGGGGCGACCGTCTTCTCGCTCGTGTTCCGGGGATTCGGCGGGGAGAAGATCGCAGAAGACGTGCTGCAGGCGCTTCCCGGCGGCGCAGCGGGCGCGCTGTTCGCGACGCTGGCGCTGATGTTCGTGCTCGGGTTCTTCATCGACACCTTCGAGATCATTTTCATCGTGGTGCCGATCTTCGGCCCGGTCCTGATCAAGATGGGGGTCGACCCCCTGTGGCTCGGCGTGATGATGGGGGTGATCCTCCAGACCTCGTACCTGACGCCGCCGTTCGGCTTTGCGATCTTCTACCTCCAGGGGGTCGCAAGGGATCTGTCCATCGGGACGATCTATCGCGGGGTCATTCCGTTCGTGCTCCTGCAGCTTGCGCTGCTGGCGCTGGTCTGGAAGGTCCCGAACCTGGCGACCTGGCTTCCGCAGGCACTGCAGTAGCCGACATTTCAACGACGGAGACAACATGAACCGCAGAAAAGCGCTCGGAGTGGCCGCCACCGGCGGCCTCTCGACCATCCTCGCAACCGCGACGCCGCCGGCGTTCTCCCAGGGCCGCAAGGAATTGCGGATGCAGATGACCTGGGCGAAGGGCTCGCCCGGCCTGGCCACCGGGGCCAATACGCTGGCGGAGTTCGTCGGCAAGGCGACCGGCGGCGCGCTGACGATCAAGGTCTACGGCGCAGGCGAGATCGTGCCGCCGCTGCAGACGATGGATGCGGTGTCGGCGGGAAGCCTGCACATGGGGCACGGCTATCCGAGCTACTGGGCGGGCAAGGTGCCGGCGATCAACTTCATCAGCCCGATTCCGTTCGGCATCACGAGCCAGGAACAGAACGCGTGGCTGGCCTACGGCGGCGGCCAGGAACTCGCCGACAAGCTGTACGCGAAGCTGGGAGTCAAGTTCTTCCCGAGCGGAAACACGTCGGTGCAGGCGGCCGGCTGGTACACCAAGGAGGTCAACTCGCTGGCCGACTACAAGGGGCTGAAGATCCGCGCGGGCGGCATCGGCGGCAAGGTGTTGCAGGCGGCAGGGGCCACGCCGGTCCAGATGTCGCTAGGCGAGGTGCCGCAGGCGCTTCAGAGCGGCGCGATCGACGGCGCCGATTTCGTCGGCCCGTACAACGACATGGCGTTCGGTCTGCATCGGGTCGCGAAGTATTACTACTGGCCGGGCTGGATGGAGCCTTGCGGCGCGCTGGACTGCTTCATCAACCTGAAGACCTGGGAAGGCCTGACGCCGCAGGAGCAGGAAGTCATCCGGGTCGGCAACCAGTATGCCAACGCGCGCGTCCTCGATGAATTCGTGGCCAAGAACGCGCAGGCGTTCGCCGAACTGGTCAACGTGCACAAGGTGCAGGTGAAGATGCTCTCGGACGACACGCTCAAGGGGCTCGGGCAACTGGCCGGCGAAGTCGTCCGCGCGGAGGCCGCGCGCGACGCCGAGAGCAAGGAGATCTTCGACAGCCTGATGAAGTTCCGTGCCCAGGTCATGCCGTACACGCGGGTGGCCGAGTACGAGTTCATGCGCGCGCGCGCGCTGACCGTGAAGTCCTGAGCGCCTCCGGGCACGATCCGGCAGGTCACGAGGCGACGGAGGAAACCAGCATGTCGGGAACGCGCGACGCCGATTCGCGCCGGGGCATCGGAGCGAGCGTCCTTCGCAAGGAGGACGCTCGCCTCATGCGCGGCCGGGGCCAGTACGTGTCCGACATGCTGCTTCCGGGGCAGCAGGAAGTGGCCTTCCTGCGCAGCCCGGTCGCCCACGGCACGATTCGCCGCGTAGGCAAGCCGGCCGATGCCGGCGCGAGCGTGTTCGCCTGCGACGACCTCGAAGGGGTTTCGCCGATCGTCGCGCCGTCGACGCTGCCCAGCTACCGCGTCTCCGAGCATCACCCGCTGGCAAGCGGCAAGGTGCGATTCGTCGGCGAGCCCGTGGTCATGTGCGTGGCGCCGACCCGGGCGCAGGCCGAGGACCTGGTGGAGCGCGTGGAGCTCGAGATCGAGCCCATTAGGCCGCTGGTCGACGCCCACGCGGCGCTCGCCGACATCTCGGTGCGCGTGCACGACGATTGGCCCGACAACGCGTTCCTGACGTTGAAGTACGACAAGGACTTCGACCAGCATGCGGCGACCGCGACGCGCATCGTGCGCCGCGAAGTGTCGCTGGCCCGCCAGGCGATGCTGCCGATGGAGGGCAAGGCCATCGTCGCCTATTGGGACGATCGGGCCGACCAGTTGATCGTCTACACGTCGAGCCAGGTGCCGCACATGATCCGCGTCGGGCTCGCGCAATGCCTGGGCATCGACGAGGGGCGGCTTCGCGTGATCGCGCCCGACGTCGGCGGCGGGTTCGGCTACAAGTGCGTGCTGCAGCCCGAGGAAGTCTGCGTGGCGTGGCTCGCCTTGCGCTTCCGGCGGCCGTTCCGGTACGTCGAAGACCGGCGCGAGCATCTCGTCGCGGGCGCCAACACGCGCCAGCACCACTATCGCCTGGCCGGGCACGTCGACGAGCGCGGCAGGCTGCTCGCGCTGGAGGCCGAGATCACGATCGACGGCGGCGCGTATTCGAACTGGCCGTTCACGATCGGGCTCGAGCCCGGGCAGGCAACCGGGAACCTTCCCGGTCCTTACGCGATCCAGGGCTATCGTTGCACCACGCGCTGCGTGGCGACCAACAAGCCGGGGTTCCTGCCCTACCGGGGCGTGGCGCGCTCCGGCGTGTGCTTTGCGATCGAACTGCTGATCGACGCGATCGCGCGAGAGGTGGGGCGTGAGCCCTGGCAGGTTCGGGCCGAGAACCTCGTGCGGCCCGACCAGATGCCGTTCGACAACGTCGCGCGCAAGCACTACGACAGCGGCGACTACCCGCGCGGCCTGAACTGGGTGCGCGAGGCGATCGGCTTCGAAGCGGTGCGGGCGCGCCAGCAGCGCGCCGAGGCCGACGGCAGGCTGATCGGCGTCGGCTTTGCGAGCTACTGCGAGCAGTCGGCCCACGGCACGTCGGTATTCGCGTCCTGGGGCCTGCCGCTGGTGCCCGGCTACGACCAGGCGACGGTCCGGGTGACGCCCGACGGCGGGCTCGAGGTCTGCGTCGGCGTGCACTCGCACGGACAGGGCATGGAGACCACGCTCGCCCAGATCGCCAACGAGGTGCTCGGCGTCGAACTCGAGCGCATCCGGGTCGTTCATGGCGACACCGGGACCACGCCGTTTTCCACCGGCACCTACGCGTCTCGGGGGATCGTGATGGCGGGGGGCGCAGTCGGCAGCGCCTGCGAGGCGTTGCTGCCGCGCCTGGTGCGCATCGGCGCCGCGCTGCTTCGATGCGACGAGGGTCGCGCGCGCTTCGAGGACGGGCGTGTCGTCGGCCCCGAGGGTTCGGTGACGATGCGCGAGATCGCGCACGCCTGGTACGTCCGTCCCGAGCGACTCCCGGCGGACGTCGACCGCGGCGGCCTCGAGACCAGCGTGTCCTACCGCCCGAAGGTCGACACGGGCGTGTTCAGCTACGCGTCGCACGCCGTCGTCGTGGCCGTCGACCCGGAACTCGGCTCGGTCGAGTTGCTGGACTACGTGATCTGCGAGGACTGCGGCACGATGGTCAATCCGATGATCGTCGAGGGCCAGACCATCGGCGGCGTCGTGCAGGGGATCGGAACGGCCCTCTACGAGGAGTGCCCGTACGACGACAACGGCCAGCCGCTCGCGACCACGCTGATGGACTACCTGCTGCCGGCGGCGACCGAGGCGCCGCCGATCCGCGTCCATCACTTCGAGACCGCGTCGCCGTACACGAAATTCGGCGTCAAGGGGATGGGCGAGGGCGGCGCGATCGCGCCGCCCGCAGCGATCTTCAACGCGGTCAACGACGCGCTCAGGCCATTCGGGGCAGAGATGTCGTCGACGCCGCTCACGCCCGCGAAGCTCCAGGCGGTGCTCGCGACGGCGCGCGAATCGGCGGCGCAACGGGGCCCGCGGCCGGCCGGCGCGACCCGGGTCGGCGCCGCGTCGGAGGACGCGTCGTGAAGCCGGCGCCGTTCGGATATCGGCGTGTGCGCAGCGTCGAGGAGGCGCTCGCCACCTTGCGCGATTCCGGCGGCGACGCGAAACTCGTCGCCGGCGGACAGTCGCTCGGCCCGATGCTCAACCTGCGCCTCGCCCGCCCGGCGATGCTGATCGACATCGGCACGATCGAGGCGCTGACGCGCATCGACGAGCAGCCCGACCACGTCAGGATCGGCGCCTGCGTGACGCACGCGCGCATCGAGGACGAGGCCGGGGGCATCGCCGGTATCGAGTGCCTGGCGCGCGTGGCGCGCGGAATCGCCTACCGGGCGGTGCGCAATCGCGGCACGATCGGCGGCAGCCTCGCGCACGCCGATCCGGCCGCCGACTGGCCGCTGGCGCTCGCGGCGCTCGGCGCGACGATCGAGCTCGCGTCGCGCGACGGCACGCGGCGGATCGATGCGGCCTCGTTCATGGTCGGCGGCTATGCGACGCAGCTCGGCGAGGGGGAGATGGTGGTCGCGGTGGAGATCCCGAGGATGTCACGGTCCGCGCGCTGGGCCTACCAGAAATTCTGTCGCAAGCCCGGCGAGTTCGCCGAGGCGGCGGCGGCGGTCCTGCTCGACTCGCAGCGGCGCGTCGCGCGGGTCTTCGTCGGCGCCCCGGCGGATCGGCCGACCGGCCTCCCGGCGCTGGCGCGCGAGGTTGCGCGGCGTGGCCGCGACGGGGCCGCGGCCGACGGGCTCGCGGGCCACCTCGACCCGTTGCTCGCGCACGCGGCGCCGGCCAGGCGCCAGGCGTGCCGCGTGATGCTCGGCCGCGCGCTCGAGCAGGTGCTGCAATGACGACGACGACGGGGATCGAGCTCACCGTCAACGGGCGCGCAGTGCGCGCGACGGTGGAGCCGCGGACGAGTCTCGCCGATTTCCTTCGCGAGCAGCAGGGCCTGCCCGGCACGCACGTCTCGTGCGAGCAGGGCGTCTGCGGCGCGTGCACGGTGTTGCTCGACGGGCGGCCCGTGCGGGCATGCATCACCTGGGCGGCGGCCTGCGAAGGCGCCGACGTGCGAACGATCGAAGGCTTCGACGACGATCCGCTGATGCAGCGTCTTCGCGAAGCGTTTTCGCGCGAGCACGCGCTGCAGTGCGGCTTCTGCACGCCGGGGATGCTGATCACCGGGCGCGACATCGCCCTGCGGCTGGGCGGCGCGGACGAGCGGCAGGTGCGCTATGAGCTCGCCGGCAATCTCTGCCGCTGCACCGGGTACTCCGGCATCGTGCGGGCGGTCTCCTCGGTCGTCGGTGCCGAGGCTCCGCAAGCCAGGCTCGGCGCGGCGCGCGCGGCCGAGACCGCTGCCGCGGCGCTGGCGCCGGCAGCCGCGGCGGGCGGGGCCACGGCGTTCGATCCGCTCGACGTCGGGCCCGCCGGCGGCGCGCCCGAGGCAGCCTCGCCGTTCGCCGCACCCTCGCCGGCGCCCGCGGCGGGCGCCGCGATCCCGCAGATCGCGGAGTCGATCGTGGTTCGCGGCTGCGATGCCGGGCGGCTCTGGGAGTTGCTGGCCGATGTTCGCGCCGCCGCGTCCTGCCTGCCCGGCGCCAGCGTCGACCACTACGACGGCCGCACGATCGCGGGCTCGGTGCGTGTCGCGTTCGGCCCGATCAAGGCGAGCTTTGCCGGAACCGGAACGGTCGAGCGCGACGAGGCGGCGCGTGCCACCGTGATCCGCGGCGAAGGTGCCGATGCGCTGTCGCGCACCAGCGCCCAGGCGACGATCGCCTATCGCGTCGAGCCGGAACCCGGGGCGGAACCGGCGGCCCGCCTCGTGGTCGGCATGGACTACGCGGTGCAGGGACCGCTCGCGCAGTTCTCGCGATCCGACCTGGTCCGGTCGCTGGTCACGCAGATCGTGCGCGACTTCGGCCGCAACCTCGAAGCGATGGCGGTCGGGCAATCGCCTCCGGCGCCAGCGTCCGCGGGGATCAACGCGCTGGGAATGTTCTGGGCCTGGCTGCGCGGCCGCCTGGCGCGGTGGTTCGGGGCCGGCGACAAGGGCGGCGGCCCGGGCGGGCGGTGATGGCAGCAGACCGTCGAGACAACGGGGGCCGAGGCCCGGTGCAAGCGAAGAAGCCGTCGCGCGCGCCTGCGCGCAAGGGCGTCAAGGACGCGGCCGCCGCGGCAGCGTCGCCGGCGCCGGCTGCTGCGGCCGGCGCGTCGGAAAGCCGCGCAGCGTTGCGGGAGCATACGTCGCTGTGGTCGAGATCCGGGTTTCTCGTGCGCCGCCTGCACCAGATCCACGTTGCGATGTTCATGGAGGAGCTGGCCGAGGACCGGATCACGCCGATCCAGTACGGCCTGCTGAGCATCCTCGTGGACATGCCCGGGCTGGACCAGTTCTCGGTGGCCGAGGAACTCGGGATCGACCGGGCCAACGTCGCGGACGTGCTCAAGCGCCTCGAGGCGCGGCGGCTGGTCGTGCGGATCGTCGATCCGGACAACAAGCGCCGCAAGATCTGCCTGGCGACGCGCGCCGGCGCGAAGTTCGTCGAGAAGTACAAGAGCAGGATGCAGCGCGCGCAGGACCGCCTGCTCGAACCGCTGTCGCCGGACGAGCGCCGCTGCTTCATGGACATGCTCTACAAGCTGATCGACGCGAACAACGTCTACGGACGCACGACGCTGCGGATGCCCGCCAAGCGGCCCGGAGCGGCGGCGGATCCGGGGCGCGACGAGAGCTGAACCTTCTTCACCCACGACAACGACGACGGAGGCACCATGCTGGTTCGAAAAATGCTTCTCGCAGCGGCGGCCGCACTCGCGGCGGCCGGTGCACCCGCGACCGCGACCGCGCAGAGCTGGGACATGCCGACCGCTTACGCGCCGGCGAACTTCCACACGGTCAACATCGAGCGGTTCGCCGCCGCGGTCAAGACCGCCACGGGCGGCAAGCTCGCGATCAAGGTTCACCCCGGCGCGTCGCTGTACAAGATGCCCGAGATCAAGCGAGCCGTTCAGACCGGCCAGGTGCCGATCGGCGAAGTGCTGATGGTGACGCTGACCAACGAAAATCCGCTCTACGCGGTCGACGGCCTGCCGTTCCTCGCGAGCAGCTATGCGCAGGCGGAGAAGCTCTGGGGCATCCAGCGCCCGTACGTCGAGCGCCTCCTCGCCGCGCAGGGCATGCGCCTGTTGTTCGCCGTGCCGTGGCCGCCGCAGGGCCTGATGGCCAACAAGGAGGTGAATTCGGCCGCCGACCTCGAGGGGCTGAACTTCCGTGCCTACGACAAGCAGACCTCGCGGCTGGCCGAGCTGTTCAAGGCACGCCCGGTGACGATCCAGGCGGCCGAGGTCGCGCAGGCGCTGTCCACCGGCAAGATCAATTCGCTGATCTCGTCGGCCCAGTCGGGCGTCGACTACAAGGCGTGGGAATCGCTGAGGTACTTCTACGACGTCCAGGCCTGGCTGCCCAAG
Organism: uncultured Burkholderiales bacterium; assembly: GCA_937872345.1. Lineage (GTDB taxonomy): Bacteria > Pseudomonadota > Gammaproteobacteria > Burkholderiales > Burkholderiaceae_E > Zeimonas. The sequence continues at coordinate 9,667 of CALMSQ010000234.1, forward strand.
AACATGGTCATCGTCAGCAACGCGGCCCTCGAGGCCCTCGATCCCGCCACCCGCAACGCAGTCCTGGCCGAGGGCAAGAAGGCCGAGCAGGCCGGCTGGGCATCGAGCCAGGAAGTGGCCGAAGCGACGAAGAAGACGCTGGCCGCCAACGGGATGAAGGTTCTCGCGCCGAGCCCGAAGCTGGTCGATGACCTGAACCGGATGGGACGCCAGATGGTCGACGAATGGCTGGCCGGCGCCGGCCCCGACGGCAAGGCCGTCGTCGAGGCGTTCCGGAAATAGCGGCAGGCGGTGCCGCCGGCAGCCGCGCGGCTGCCGGCGCTGCTTCGGGGAATCGCATGGGCCGACTGCTCGAACGGATCTACCTCCTCACGGCGCTACTCGGGGCGTTGTGCTTCGTTGCCGTGGAACTGCTGATCCTGTACCAGCTGGGGGGGCAGTTCCTTCCCTACATTCCGCGCTCCGCAGACGAGTTCGCCGGCTACTGCATGGCGGCGTCGGCCTTCCTGGCGCTCGCCTACGCGTTCAACGCCAACGAGCACATTCGCGTGACCTTGCTGGTCGAGCGGATGAGTCCGCCGCGCAAGCGGCTCGCAGCATCGGTCGCGGTCACGGCGGCCGTGCTGCTGTCGGCCTACCTCGCGTGGCACGTCACGAAGCTCGCCTGGCAGTCGTGGCAGCTCGACGAGCGGAGCGCGGGGCTGATCGCGCTGCCCATGTGGATCCCCCAGTCGGCGATGGCCCTCGGCGCCGTGGTCTTCTTCGTCGCGGTGACGCAGCGCGCGTTGTCGGTCTGGCGCGGCGGAGAGATGGAACCTTCCACCGGAAGCGAGGAGGGCCATCGTGCCGATCGGTGACGTATCGGGCCTGCTGCTGGCCGCCGCGATCGTCGGCGCGATGCTCGCGCTGCTGGGGCTCGGCATCTGGATCGGCCTCGCGCTGATCGGCGTGTCGCTCGTGGCGATGGTCTTCGGCTCGACCCGCATGCCGGGCGAGGCGATGGCGACGACGATCTTCGGGTCGCTGTCGAGCTGGACGCTCACTTCGCTGCCGCTGTTCATCTGGATGGGCGAGATCCTGTTCCGCTCGAAGATCTCAGAATCGATGTTCCGCGGCCTCGCGCCGTGGCTCGGGCCGCTGCCCGGGCGCCTGCTGCAGGTCAACGTCGTGGGCTCGGCGATCTTCGCCGCGATCTCCGGGTCGTCGGCGGCCACCTGCGCGACGATCGGCAAGATCACGATCCCGGAGCTCGAGAAGCGCGGGTATCCCGAGGAGATGGTCGTCGGCTCGCTCGCGGGCGCGGGCACCCTGGGGCTGCTGATTCCGCCCTCGATCATCATGATCGTCTACGGGGTCACCGCGGACGTGTCGATCAACAAGCTGTTCATCGGGGGCGTCGTTCCGGGGGTCGTGCTCGCGCTGCTGTTCATGGTGTACGTCGGCGCGTGGTCGCTGGCGCACGGCGACCGGATCCCGCCGAACGACGTTCGCGCGGGCTTCGCCGAACGCCTGCGCGCGAGCGCCGGGCTGATGCCGGCGGTGCTGCTGATCGCGGCGGTGCTGGGTTCGATCTACGCCGGCTTCGCGACCGCGACCGAGTCTGCCGCGCTGGGCGTGCTGGGCGCGCTGCTCCTGTCGGTCGCCCACGGAGGATTCGGATGGCGCAGCTTCGTTGCCACGATCATGGGAGCGATGAAGACGACGACGATGATCATGCTGATCCTTGCCGGTTCGTCGTTCCTCACGATCGCGATGGGCTTCACCGGCATTCCCCGTGACCTCGCGGCCTGGGTCGGGGAACTCGGCCTGTCGCAATGGCAGCTCCTGCTTGCGCTCACCGTGCTGTACGTCGTGCTCGGCTGCCTGCTCGACGGGATCTCGATGGTGGTGCTCACGATGGCCGTGCTCCTCCCGGTCGTCAAGGCGGCCGGCTTCGACCTGCTCTGGTTCGGGATCTACGTCGTGCTGGTGGTCGAAATGGCGCAAGTCACGCCGCCGGTGGGATTCAACCTGTTCGTGCTGCAGAACCTGACGAGGCGCGACATCGGCTTCGTCGCCCGAGCGTCGCTGCCCTTCTTCGCGATCCTGCTGCTGATGGTCGTCCTGATCCATCAGTTCCCCGCGCTCGTCACCTGGCTGCCCGCGCAGATGTCCCGCTGATCGGAGCGTTGGATCGTGTACTGACTGTCTGATTCCGCAGTCGCTGCAGCGTTGTCTCGCATGGGGCATCGAGACTGGCGGCGGCTCCGGCATCGTCGTTGACTGTGACCTTTATCGTTCGTATACTGCCAATCATCGCGCACGACGGCGCTGTCGCGCCTGCGGCGCGGCGAGCCGCAACAACCGCCAACCACCGAGGGGACTGCCGTGGCTGACCTGTCTGTCGACTTCTGCGGGATCAAGTTCAAGAACCCGGTCGTCATCGCGTCGATCGAAACCACCAACAGCCCCGAAGTGATTCGCGAATGCGTGGATGCGGGCGCCGGCGGGATGATCATCAAGACGCTGACCGACATCGAGGACATGGCGCGCCTGACGCAGAACTCGAAGTACGCGATCCTCAACGAGAAGAGCGAGCCCATCCGGGGCAAGGTCAACCGCAACTTCGTCTTCTACAGCCGTTCCGGCTATTCGTCGACCGGATACCGGGAGTGGGTTCCCTACCTGAAGGAACTGAACAAGTACGCCGAGGACCACGGCTCTCACCTGATCGGCAGCGCGGGCGGCAAGACGGTCCAGAGCTGGGTCGACATCTGCAGGACGATCGAGGACTGCGGGTTGCCGATGGTGGAGCTGAACTTCGGCTGTCCGCATCCGGCGATGATGCCCGGCGTGCACGGCGGCAGCATGATCGGGCAGGAGCCCGACGTCGCAGAGGAAGTGACGCGACGCGTATGTGAAGCGGTGAAGATTCCGGTCGTCGTGAAGCTCACGCCCGACCAGTCGCGCGTGCTCGAGGTCGCGCGCGCGGTCCAGCGGGCGGGCGCCGCGGCGGTGACCGCCACCAATCGCTACACGGGGTTCTCGATCGACATCGAGACCGGTTCGCCGCGGCTGGGCGGCCCTGCGGGCATCGGCGGGGTCTGGGCCAAGCCGCTGTCGCTGCGCTGGGTGCATCGCATCCACACCGAGCTCGGCATGCCGATCACCGGCTCGAACGGCATCTACGACCACCGGGACATTGTCGAGTTCATCATGGCCGGTGCGGGGATCGTGCAGGTCGGTTCGGTGCTGATGCTCAAGGGCATCAAGTTCCTTCCGAAGATCATCGCCGGCCTGGAAGAGTTCATGGACAGCCACGGCTACGACGACATCGAGTCGATGTTCGGGATCGCGTCGCGCCGGTCGGTCAGGGACTACGGCGAGCAGTTCCGCAAGCCCCGCATGCACAGCGAGGTCAACCACGCGACCTGCAAGAACCCCAGCTGCACGATCTGCATCCAGACCTGCTTCTACGATACGCTCTGGCAGTCCGACGGCCAGGTCGGCTCGCACTTCGATCACTGCATCGGCTGCGAGATGTGCACCCAGACCTGTCCGTTCGACTCGATCCACATGCACGTCACCAGCGACGAACAACGGCTGTCGGGCGACTTCTTCACGATCAGCGAGGGAGTGTTCGAGCCGGACAAGTTCGAGAACGGATTCGACCGCGGCATCAGCCTGTCGCGCGTCAAGGATTGAGCGCAGCAGCAACCAACGAGGAGGCAACGATGGCCGTCAACAAGATTCATCGCGAGTTCTACCAGGTGGACGTCGACACCGGCTGGGAAAGCCCGAAGGGGTACCCGCCGGGCGTCCAGCAGAAGATCCTGTCGGGCACGCTCGACACGCAGAACAAGCGCGGCGGGCACACCCGCCTGCTCAGGTTCCTGCCGGGCGCGTTCACGACCGAGCCCTTCATCCACGACCACTGGGAAGAGGTGTTCGTGATCAAGGGCGACCTGTGGGTCGGCAACGACAAGGAAGGCAAGGGCGGCGAGAAGTTCGTCGAGAACACCTACTGCGTGCGCCCGCCCGGCGTCTGGCACGGGCCGTTCCGCTCCGAGAACGGCTGCCTGCTGATCGAGTCGCACTACTACGATCCGCAGTGAGCGCATCCGCGACGCTGCCGCTCACGCTGGCGGGCGCGGCGCGCGCCCTCGCGTGCGGTGAGGTGACGAGCCGCGAACTGGTCGAGTCGTGCCTCGAGCGCGCGCTCGACCCCGCGGGCGAAGGCGCGCGCGCGTTCGTCCACGTCGATGCGGCCCGCGCGCGTGCCGCGGCCGATGCGATCGACCGGCTTCGCAGCGCGGGGGCGCAGCCCGGCCCGTATGCGGGCATTCCGATCTCGATTAAGGACCTGTTCGACGTCGCGGGGCAACTCACGCAGGCCGGGTCGCGCGTGTTGTCGGACCGCGAACCCTCGGATGCCGACGCGACGGCCGTCGCGCGGCTTCGGGCCTGCGGGTTCGTGCTCGTCGGCCGCACCAACATGACCGAGTTCGCCTATTCCGGCCTGGGCATCAACGCCCACTACGGCACGCCGGCGAATCCGTGGCGCAGGAGCGAACGCAGGATTCCGGGCGGCTCATCGTCGGGCGCTGCCGTCGCGGTCGCAGACGGCATGGCCTTTGCGGGGCTGGGTACCGACACCGGCGGTTCGTGCCGGATTCCTGCGGCCCTGTGCGGAGTCGTCGGGTTCAAGCCGACGGCGTCGCGGGTCCCGCGCGACGGCGTGGTGCCGCTGTCGACCAGCCTCGATTCGGTCGGACCGCTCGCGGGCAGCGTCGCGTGCTGCGCGACGCTGGACGGCATCCTGGCCGGTGACGCCGGCGCCGGGCCGGCCGAACTCGCGGTGGCGGGGCTGCGGGTCGGCCTGCCTGGAGACTACGTCACGAATGGCATGGACGACGTCGTCGCGGCGGCCTGGGAACGCGCGCTCGCGCGCCTCTCGGGCGCGGGCGCGCGACTCGTCGAGCTCGGCCTCGACGTGCTCGCCGAGATCCCGCGCATCAATTCACGCGGCGGGCTGGTCGGCGCCGAAGCCTACGCGTGGCACCGGACGCTGCTCGAATCCAGGTCGCATCTCTACGACCCCTGGGTGCTCCAGCGCTTCGAGGCCGGACGCTCGCAGGGCGCGGCCGACTACATCGACGTGCTCCACGCGCGCAGGCGGGTGCAGGCCGCGGTCCGCGTGCGGACCGCGGCCGTCGACGTGATGATCGCGCCGACCGTGCCGATCGTCGCGCCACGCCTCGACGACCTCGCCGACGTCGATGCAGCCAATCGCACCAACCTGTTCCTGCTGCGCAATCCGGCCATGGTCAACTTCCTGGACGGCTGCGCGATCTCGCTGCCATGCCATCGCGCCGGTGAAGCGCCGGTCGGATTGATGCTGATCGGCGAAACGGGCAGCGACCGCAGGCTGCTGGCGATCGCCGCTGCGGTCGAGAGACTCTTCGTCGACGCCGCGACCGGCTAGCAGGGGTCTTCCGCGCTCGCGCGGGCGCCGCCATGCCGGCGACGCCAGTTCGCGCCGAGCGCCAGGATCGCCAATCCGATCACGAGCATCGATACGCGGTGCGCCGTCGACGCGGGGAGCCCGACGGTGTTCAGCAGCTCGACGCACGCGCCGAGGCCCGCCTGGACGACGAACCCGACCGTGAAGATCATCAGGTTCAGCAGGGTCACCGCGGTCCCCTGGATCGTCATCGGAAGCGCCGCCGACAGCACGGAAAAGGCCACGATGTTGAAGGCCCCTAGGAAGCCGTACACCAGCCAGAGCGGCATCGATGCGATGCCCGGCATCAGCGCGAGGGCCAGCTGGGTGCCTGCCAGCGCGATCATGCCGGCGACCGCGGTCTGCTCGAGCGTCCGGCCGCTGCGCATGAGGCGGCGCGTGCCGAAACCGGTGAGCAGGTGTCCGGCAACCATGGTCAGCGACGCCAGGCTCAGGCCGATGCTCGCGGCGAATGCGTCGTAGCCGCCCACCGACTGCAGCCAGGGGTGAATCCAGTATCCGAGATAGGCCAGGTAGCTGCCCTGGGCCAGCGCCGCAATCGGCGCCAGTCGAAGGAACACGGGGTCGCAGACGACGTCCCGCATGCGCGGGCGCGCTTCGCGCGAGACGCGGCGAGGCATCGCATCGCGCGGCAGCGCATGGATCATCCACAGCACCGCGGCGCAGGCGGCGGCGAGCACCAGCTGGACGCCTGTCCATCCCAGTGGACCGGCCATGGCGGCCAGCGGCGCGCCGGCGAACGCTGCGCCCGAGGAGCCGATCCCGACCGCGGCCCCGTTGACGCCTGCCAGTGAGCCCACCGGGAACGACGCCCGGTTGGCGCACAGCGCCGCCATCAGCGAAATCGAGAACCCGACGCCGAGCAGGACGCGGCCGACCGCGAGCAGGGGGAATCCGCCGGCCCAGGCGCTGACGAGCAGGCCGACGATGGCGATCGGCAACGCGGTGAGTTGCGCGCGGCGGGGCCCGACCCGGTCGATCAGGTGCCCGAAGGGAAGCTGGGTCGCCGCGAAGGCCAGGAAGAAGAGGCTGCTCAGCAGGCCGACCGCCGCTTCGCCGAGCGAGAAGGTGGACGCGAGCGTCGCGTCCAGGGATGCATTCGCGCTCCTGAGCACGCAGCTCAGGAAGTACGCCGCCGTGTGTGCCGCGAATACCGCGGCAGGACCTGCGAGAGTCGGCACGTTTCGGCGCCGCGGGGTCTCTGCGGTCCGGAAAGCCTGTCCGTGTGCGCTTCAGCCCGCGATCGGCAGCACGTCGATACCGTAGGCGTGCGCGATGTGCCGGTTCAGCGTCGCGTCGACGAGTTCGAACTCGAACCGGTCGGCCGGGCGGATGCCGCCCTTCGCCGCCAGCGTGCCGCCGAACATGACGGTTCCCGGCGTGAACTTGCCGTGGCCTGCCTCGTAGCGCTCGATCAGGTCAACGGGGGCACGCATGGCCGCCACGCTGCCCTCCTGGTACAGCTCGCGCTTGCCGCCCGTCACGATGTGCGAGCGCAGGACGAGGCTCTCCCAGTGGTCGACGAGCTCGTCCCAGGGCCACACGGTCGATGCCACCGGCTTGTCGCACATCTGCTTCGAGACGGTGATGTTGTACGTCTCGACCTTCCGGTCGGTGTGGTCCGAGCCGACGCCGATCCAGAGCCGGCCGTCGACGTTGAACATGACGAACTCGACTTCGCCGCTCGAGTCGCCGCCAGCGGCCTCGATGGCGTCGGCGCCGGTGATCCGGGCAGCGCCGACCCGGTAGTAGATCGGCGTCGACGCCGGGCGCGGCACCCCGATCTCCTCGAGTTCCCTGATGTGCTTCTCCATGGCCTCGACGTCGCGCGACGTCCAGCCGGCGATCACCGCCTGTTCGACTTCGAACCTTCGCTCGGACGCGCCGGCGCGCGTGACGAGGTTCAACAGCAGGGTGTTTCGATGTGTCATGACCGGGCCTGGGTTCGCGAGTGTCGTTGGAGGGAAGCCTCGGGGCTGCGCATGCACGATGCCGGATCCCGAGCTCAACAGAAAGGGTACTGACTATTGATGCGTTGTCAAGGAGCGGGCCGCCTCCGGCGTCTCGCGGCCAGGGGCGTCGATTCGTGCACTGCCTGTTGGGTCCTGGCGAGGCCTCGCGGCGGGCGCGCCTGGCGCGCCGCTGCCGCCCCTGCGCGGCGATCCCGGCGCAGCGCGCGATCTGACGGATAATCGGCGCCGGCGCGCCACGAGCGCGCCGGTCGCTGCCGCTCCCGCGCCACCGCGCGCAAGCGGCCCGTTCACGAGGACACCCACCCCGTCCGGAGGCCCATCACGATGAACGCACCGGTTTCGCGTTCGGTTTCGCAGGCTCTCGAGCGCGCGCTCGCGCAGGTCACGCTCGACGACAAGTACACGCTCGAACGCGGGCGCGCGTTCATGTCGGGCACGCAGGCGCTGGTGCGCCTGCCGATGCTGCAGCGCGAGCGCGACCGCCGCGCCGGGCTGAACACCGCAGGCTTCGTCTCGGGTTATCGCGGTTCGCCGCTCGGCGGCCTGGACCAGTCGCTGTGGAAGGCGCGCGAGCACCTCGCGGCGCACCAGGTGGTCTTCCAGCCGGGGCTGAACGAGGACATCGCGGCGACCAGCATCTGGGGCACCCAGCAGGTGAACCTGTCGCCGAAGGCGCGCGTCGACGGCGTCTTCGCGATGTGGTACGGCAAGGGGCCGGGCGTGGACCGCAGCGGCGACGTCTTCAAGCACGCCAACGCGGCGGGCACGAGCCGCCACGGCGGCGTGCTGGTGCTGGCCGGCGACGACCACGGCGCGAAGTCCTCGACGCTGCCGCACCAGTCGGACCACGTCTTCAAGGCCTGCGGGCTGCCGGTGTTCTATCCGGCGACGGTGCAGGAGTACCTCGACCTCGGCCTGCACGGCTGGGCGATGTCGCGCTGGTCGGGCCTGTGGGTCGCGATGAAGACGGTGACCGAGGTGGTCGAGGCGTCCGCTTCGGTGGACATCGACCCCGATCGCGTGAACATCGTGATTCCGGCCGACTTCGAACTGCCGCCCGACGGGCTGAACATCCGCTGGCCCGACACGCCGCTCGCGCAGGAGGCGCGGCTGTTCGACTACAAGTGGTATGCGGCGCTCGCCTACGTGCGTGCCAACCGGCTGAACCACACGGTGATCGACTCGCCGCGCGCGTGGTTCGGCATCGTCACCGGTGGCAAGGCGTATCTCGACACGCGCCAGGCGCTGCTCGATCTCGGGCTCGACGAGGCGGCCTGCGCACGCATCGGCGTGCGGCTGTTCAAGTGCGGCGTGGTCTGGCCGCTCGAGGCGCAGACGGTGCGCGAGTTCGCCACCGGCCTGGACGAGATCCTGGTCGTCGAGGAGAAGCGCCAGATCATCGAGTACGCGCTGAAGGAAGAGCTCTACAACTGGCGCGACGACGTGCGCCCGCGCGTCTACGGCAAGTTCGACGAGAAGGACGATCGCAGCGGCGAGTGGGCGATGCCGCGCGGACGCTGGCTGCTTCCGGCTCACGCCGAGCTGTCGCCGGCACTGATCGCCAAGGCCATCGCCGCGCGCCTGCTCAACCCGGGCAAGTTCGGCTCGAAGTTCGAGCTGGCGGGCGACCTGCGCGCGCAGATCGAGGCGAGGCTGGCGATCATCGACGCGAAGGAGCGTGCGCTGGCTGCGCCGCACGCGGTCGTCGAGCGCGTGCCGACCTTCTGCTCGGGCTGCCCGCACAACACGTCGACCCACGTTCCCGAGGGCTCGCGCGCGCTGGCCGGCATCGGTTGCCACTACATGGCGAACTGGATGCCCGAGCGCCGTACCGGCACGTTCACGCAGATGGGCGGCGAAGGGGCGCCGTGGATAGGGCAGGCGCCGTTCACCGACGAACAGCACGTCTTCGCCAACCTCGGCGACGGCACCTACTTCCACTCCGGAATCCTGGCGATCCGGGCCGCGATCGCCGCCGGCGTCAACATCACCTACAAGATCCTCTACAACGACGCGGTGGCGATGACCGGCGGCCAGCCGATCGACGGCACGCTCACCGTGCCCCAGATCGTCGCGCAGCTCGACGCGGAGGGCGCGAAGAAGATCGTCGTCGTCACCGACGAGCCGCAGAAGTACGACGCGGTGAAGGGCCGCCCGGCGATGGGCGGGGTCGAGATTTACCACCGCGACCATCTCGACTGGGTGCAGCGGCATCTGCGCGAGACGCCGGGCTGCACGGTACTGATCTACGACCAGACGTGCGCCACCGAGAAGCGGCGCCGGCGCAAGAAGATCGTCGACGGCAAGCCGGGATTCCCCGATCCCGCCCGCCGCGTCGTGATCAACGAGGCCGTCTGCGAAGGCTGCGGAGACTGCAGCGTGCAGAGCTCTTGCGTGTCGGTCGAGCCGGTCGAGACCGAGTTCGGCCGCAAGCGACGCATCAACCAGTCGTCGTGCAACAAGGACTTTTCCTGCCTGAAGGGGTTCTGCCCGAGCTTCGTGACGGTGGAAGGCGGCGCGCTGCGACGCGGCGCGGCCGCGCCCGCTGCAGGCGCCGACGCCGCGCAGGCGACGGCAGGCAGCGCGCGCGATGCCGACCCCCGAGCCGACGAGCTGCCCGAGACGCCGCCGCTGCCGATCGAATCGTCGGGCAGCCGCAGCTACGGTGTCCTGGTCACCGGTGTCGGTGGAACCGGGGTCGTCACGGTCGGCCAGCTGTTGGGAATGGCCGCGCACCTGGAGGGCAAGGGGGTTTCGGTGCTCGACATGGCGGGGCTCGCGCAGAAGGGCGGCGCAGTGTTCTCGCACGTGCAGTTCGCAGCCGCGCCCGAGTACCTGTTCGCCACCCGGATCGCCACCGGCGAGGCCGACCTCGTCATCGGCTGCGACCTGGTCGTCACGGCAGGCAACGAGGCGCTGTCCAGGATGCGCGCCGACGTGACGCGCGCGGTCGTCAACGCCGACGTGATGCCGACCTCGGATTTCCTGCGCAACCCCGACTGGCACCTGCCGGCGCCGGAACTGCGCCGCAACATCCTCGACGCGGCCGGCGAGCGCGACGTCGACTTCGTCGAGGCGAACACGATCGCGGAGGCGCTGCTCGGCGACGCCCTCTACACCAATCCGCTACTGGTCGGCTACGCGTGGCAGAAGGGCTGGCTGCCGCTCGAGCGGCGCGCGATCGAGCGCGCGATCGAACTGAACGGCGTGCAGGTGGCGGCGAACCGTCGCGCGTTCGATTGGGGGCGGCGCATGGCGCACGACCCGGACGGCGTGCGCAGGCTGATCGCGCCGGCGCGTCCGGCGCGCATCGTCGAATTCAGGCGTCGCGAGGCCGTGGCGGGGCAGGCGCCTGCCCCGGCCAATCCGGCGGCGGTCGCCGCTGCGCTCGATGCGCTGATCGAGCGTCGCGAGAAGGAACTGGTGGCCTACCAGGATCGCGCCTACGCCGATCGATACCGCCGCCTGGTCGATCGGGTGCGCGCGGCCGAGGGCGAGCGCATCGGCGTCGACGCCGGCTTCGAGCTCACCGAGGCGGTCGCGCGTTACTTCTTCAAGCTGATGGCGTACAAGGACGAGTACGAGGTCGCGCGCCTGCACGGCGACCCGGCGTTCGTCGCCGGCATCGCGGCGCGCTTCGAGGGCGACTGGAAGCTGAAGTTCCACTTCGCGCCGCCGCTGCTCTCGCGAACCGATCCGAAGACCGGCCGTCCGCGCAAGCGCGCGTTCGGGCCGTGGATGATGCCGGCCCTGCGCGTGCTGGCGAAGCTGAAGTTCCTGCGCGGCACCGCGTTCGATCCGTTCGGGCGCACCGAAGAGCGGCGCGCCGAGCGTGCACTGGTGTCCGGCTACGAGAAGCTCGTGGAGGAGATCCTGGCGCGGCTGAACACCGGCAACCACGCGATCGCGGTCGAGCTGGCCCGCATTCCCGAGCACATCCGCGGCTACGGGCCCGTGAAGCAGCAACACCTGCACGACGCGCGGATTCGCCAGGCGCAATGGCTTGCGCAATTCCGCGGCGAACCTGCGACGGCGAACGCGAGCATCCAGGCCCCCGCGACGCGCGCCGCCTGAGCCCGCGTCACCCGGCGAGCGGGGTCTCGTTCTCGAAACGGTCGCCGGGCGCCACCGAGTCCGAGTCGGCGCCCGCCGAGAACGTGGCGCCCGGATAGTGCCGCAGCATGTCCTCGCGCACCTGCTGCAGAGGGAGGTCCGACCAGGTGCCGTGGTCGGCGAGGTACTGCATGTGCAGGCGGCCGCGCGCGTCGTGCTCCTGGTACAGCGCGTCGCCCACGCCGTCGAAGTCGGTCGGGCGCACGCCGAAGCGTTCGCAGAGCTCGATGTTGAAGGCGGGTACCGCCTTCACCCAGCGGCCCTCGATCAGCAGCACGGCGTAGCCGTGGTCGTAGAACACGTCGACGCCGCCCATTCGCGCGCGCAGCTTCTCGGTGTTCAGGTGATTGACGACGTCGGCCAGGCCGATCGCCGACGCGATGCCCACCGCCCGCGCGCAGGCCGCGAGCAGGCCGGCCTTCGAGACGCACCATCCGTAGCCGTCCTCGATGACCTGGCTCGCGCGGTAGGCCGCGGGCTCGTAGCTGATCCGGTAGGGGTCGTAGCGGATGCGGTCGCGCACCGCGTAGAACAGGCGGACCGCGCGGCTTCGCGGATCGGGCGCGTCGCCGATCGCGTCGGCGACGAAGCGCTGAACCGCCGGCGCCTGCCAGTCGAGGAAATAGGTCGGCGCGAGGTACGGCTCGAGTTGCGCCGGCGCGCGTGGGACTTCGGGCAGTCCCGGCAGGTGAACCACGTTCATGTTGCCCTCCGTTGGGGCATTGTAGCGGCACGAGCGCGGCGCCCGTCCCGGCGTCAGCGCAGCAGCCCGCGCAGCGTCGCGATCGGCTCGCAGCGCAGCAGGCGGCCGTGCGCGAACGAGACCTGGATGCCGACCGGCGCGAGCCGGCAGCGGTCGGTGGCCTGCTCGACTCGCCAGACCAGCGCGCCGCTGACGCCGTCGAGGGCCGGCGTCTCCAGCGCGCGCCCGCGGCCGTCTTCGGCGATGCGTCCGTAGCGGAACGCGCCGAACTCGACCGGGTGCGGGGTCGTGAAGCAGACGATCGGCCGTGCGACCAGGCCGGCCTCCGACCATTGCGCCTGCTCGGCTGGCCAGCCGCAGAGCACGTAGCGTGCCGGGTGCGCCGTAGCGACCGGTGGGCGGGTTTCGCCGATCTCGTCCGAGAGCCACTGCGCCGGATAGCGGCGCCAGTGGCGCGGGACCGGCCCCGGATCGGCGATCGGCACCACAGCCACGTCGGCCTTCGGGTGAAGCTGCGGCGCGCGCGCGTGCAGGCCGAGCCAGGTGATCTCGCGGCGCCCCGGGCCGGCGATGCCGAGGTCGCAGGCTCGCGCGCCGTGCTCGAACAGGTGCGCGGCCGTGGCAAGGTAGAGCCGCCGTCCGGCCTGCCAGAGCGTGCCCGACCCGAGGATGGCCACGCGGTTTGCCAGCCGGCGCACCAGCGGCAGCGAGAGCAGCGCCCACTCGGCTTGCGCCGGGCCGCAGGGCACGGCGCCATCGTCGAGTCGGAGGGTCAGCGGTTCGAGGGCCTCGAGCAAGCTCGCGTCTGCGGTCAAGCGACGATGTCCGTTAGGATAGCGTCGATGGGAAGGCGACGGGACGCCCCGTCTGTCGGCCCGATGTTCCGACGCACTCG
>CALMSQ010000235.1:0-13739 GCA_937872345.1 uncultured Burkholderiales bacterium
CTGGCCCGCGGCGCAGCCGCCCGCGTCGATCGCGAAGCTCGACGCGTCCGCGCCGGTGATCGCGATCGTCGAGATCGTGTACGAGGCGGCGCCGCTGTTGCCCAGCGCGAACGGCCGCGGCGCGCTGCGTTGGCCGAGCTGCACGTCGCCATAGTCGACCGGCGCGGTCGGCGCCAGCGTGGGCGAGCCGACCGGCCCGGCAACGCCGTTGCCCCCGAGCGAGACGGCATGCGGGCTGCCGGCAGCGCTGTCGGCGGCCTGAAGCGTCGCGGACGCGGCGCCGGCCTGGGCGGGCGTGAACGCGACGTCGATCGCACAACTCGCACCGGCCGCCAGCGTCGTGCCGCACCCGTTGGCGGCGATCGCGAACGCCGCCGACCCGGCGATCGAGATGCCCGAGATCGACATCGACGCGGTGCCGGTGTTGGCCAGCATGACCCGGCGCGCGGGCGACGTCGTGCCGATCGTCTGGTCGCCGAACGCCTGCGTGGCCGGGGAGAGTTGCGCGATCGGCGCCGGCGCCGGCGCGCCGGTGCCGCTCAGCGTGATCGCGGGGCTGCCGTTGGCTGCGTCGGAGCCGATCGTGAGCGTCGCGCTTCGCGTGCCCAGCGCCGACGGCGAGAACGCGAGCCCGACCGTGCAGGTCGCGTTGGGCGCCAGCGCAGTGCCGGTCGCGCAGGTGCCGCCCGCCGCGCCGGCCGGCCGCGCGAACTCGGCGGCCTGCGCGCCGGACACGACGAAACCGGTGAAGGTCAGGTTCGCCCCGCCGACGTTGCCGACCGTGATCGACTGCACCGGCGAGGTCGTGCCCAGCGCGGTCGACGCGAAGGTCGTTGCATTGGAGGAGACCGAGATCGTCGGCTGCGGCGCGACGGTGGCGGTGCCCGACAGAGCGACGCTGCTCGAGCCACCCGTCGCATTGTGGGCGATCGTGAGCGTTGCGGTGCGAGTGCCTGCGGCGGTGGGCTGGAAGCGCAGCAGGACCGAGCAGTTGCCGCCGGCCGCGACGCTCGAGCCCGCCGCGCACGTGCCGCCGGCGACGACGCCGAAGTCGGCCGCGTTGGCGCCGGACGTGGCGATCGAAGCGATCGACAGCGCCGTGGTGCCGGTGTTCGCGACGGTCACCGCCTGGTTGGCCGACGCGGCGCCCACCACGGTCGCGGCGAACGCCAGCGACGACGGCGACACGCTGGCTGCCGGCGCGCCGGTGCCGGCAGCCGGGTTGGCGATGTAGGCGCCGATGTCGGCGGCGTCGGTCGAGTTCACGTAAGCGCTGAGGAACCCCATGCCGCCGGTGTTCTTCGAGATCGCGCTCATGATCAACGGGCCGTTGTTGGCGCCGTTGCGGATCTTGTTCTTGTTCAACGAGACGTTGGTGCCGTGGCAGCCCGAGTTGGCGCAGGCGAGCGGCGCGCCGTTCGTCACTTCGTAGAGCACCTTGCCGCGCACCGGGTCCGCGGCGTGCGCCGCGGGCGATTGCGCGAGAGCGATGCCGACCATGGTCGCGATCGCGAAGACCGGGCCTCTCATGCTGCGTCTCCTGCCGGCCGGGATGCCGGTGACTTGTCGTATGGGAAAATTTACCATACATTGACCGGCAGGCAACCCGGCTGCGAAAACCGCCCCTTCGCAGGGTTTCAGAGGGGAGAACGCGGTGGTCGCCGGTTGCCAGCAGAGCGCCGAATGCGACCCGGAACTGCGGGTTTCGGACAGCCGGCGTGAAGCGCCGGACGAACGGCGATCGCAACGCGCAATGCGTCCTCGGACGCTCGAAGAAAGGAATGACGCGATGATCAACCCGAGCCGCAACCTTCATCGGCTGCTCCTGTTGCCACTGATGCTGCTTGCCGTGGTGCTGTCCGGCACGGTGCGCGCCGAAGACTTCCTCGATCCCGACCAGGCGTTCAAGGTCGCGCTGGCCGGCACCGGCGAACGCAAGGTCGAGATCGACGTGCAGGCCGCCGACGGCTACTACCTGTATGCCGAGAAGTTCGCGGTGGCCAGCGACACGCCCGGCGTGAAACTCGGAGCGATCGCGCTGCCGGCCGGCAAGACGAAGTTCGACGCCACCTTCGGCAAGGACGTGCAGACGCACCGGGGCATGGTCCGGCTCACGGTGCCGATTCGCTCGGCGCCGCAGGCATTCACGCTGAAGGTCGACCTGCAGGGCTGCGCCGACGCCGGCCTGTGCTATTCGCCGATGACGGTGGATGTTCCGGTCGCGCTGGCGGCGGCGGTCGCCGACGCCGGCTCGACCGCCGCGCCTGCCGCTGCGGCCGCGACAGGGCTCGCGCGTGCCGGCGTGCCGGCGGGCGCGCAGCGCGCCGACGACGGCGGCGCCGCAAGTGGCGGGGGCGGCGAACTGGCGATGATCGAGCGCACGCTCGCGGCGGGCAGCCTCACCGGCGTGGCCGCCGTGTTCCTGGTGCTCGGGCTGCTGCTCTCGTTCACGCCCTGCGTGCTGCCGATGGTGCCGATCCTGTCGTCGATCATCGTCGGCCAGCAGCAGCAGCTGACCCGCGGCCGCGGCTTCGCGCTCGCGCTGGCTTACTCGCTCGGCATGGCGCTGGTCTACACCGCGGTCGGCGTGGCCGCCGGCCTGGCGGGCGAGGGACTCGCCGCCGCGCTGCAGAAGCCGTGGGTGCTCGCGATCTTCGCTTCGCTGCTGGTCGCGCTGGCGCTGTCGATGTTCGACGTCTACCAGCTCGAGATGCCGCAGTCGATCCAGAATCGCGCGACGCAGGTGTCGTCGCGGCTGCCCGGCGGCAGGTTCGCCGGCGTGTTCGTCATGGGCGCGGTGTCGGCGCTGGTCGTCGGCCCCTGCGTGGCGGCCCCGCTGGCCGGGGCGCTCGTCTACATCAGCCAGACGAAGAACGTCGTCACCGGCGGGATCGCGCTGTTCTCGATGGCGATGGGCATGAGCGTGCCGCTGCTGCTGATCGGCCTGTCCGCCGGCAGCCTGCTGCCGAAGGCGGGCGCGTGGATGATCACCGTCAAGCGCTTCTTCGGCGTGCTGCTGATCGGCGTCGCGATCTGGATGGTGTCCCCGGCGATCCCCGAGTGGGCGCAGATGATGGCCTGGGCCGCGCTGCTGATCGTGACGGCCGCGTTCCTGCGTGTGTTCGACCCGCTGCCCGACGGCGCGGCTGCGTCGCTGCGCTTCGGAAAGGGGCTGGGGGCGCTGATGCTGATCCTGGGCATCCTGCAACTGGTCGGGGTGGCCAGCGGCGGCCGCGACGTGCTGCAGCCGCTCGGCGCGCTGGCGGCGCGCAGCGCGGTGGCCGCGCAGGTCGCAACGGCCGCGCCGAAGCCCGGATTCAGGAAGGTGCACTCGGTCGACGAACTCGACCTCGCACTCAGGACGTCGGCACAGCCGACGCTGGTCGAGTTCTCTGCCGACTGGTGCGTGTCGTGCAAGGAGATGGAGCGGCTGACCTTCTCCGACCCGCGCGTCGCCGAACGGATGTCGCGGCTGAAGCTGCTGAAGGTCGACGTGACCGCCAACTCGGACGCCGACCGCGAACTGCTCAAGCGCTTCAACCTGTTCGGGCCCCCGGGGATCCTGCTGTTCGGCGCCGGTCGCGTCGACGCGGCCGCTTCGCGCGTGATCGGCTACCAGCCGGCCGAAGCGTTCCTCGAGCACCTCGACCGGGTGCTCGGCAGCTGAGCGGCGACCGCGTCAGATGCGGTAGTCCTCGGCGCGGTGCAGGCGCCAGGCGCCGTTGCCGGTCAGCTCGAGGACCTGCCGGTGGAACTTCAGCAGGGTGGGGTGGTGGCTCACGCTGACCGGCGTGGTCGCCGTCGCGGCCAGTTCGCGATAGAGGATCTCCTCGTTGCCGACGTCCAGCGCGCTGGTGGCTTCGTCGAGCATCACGTAGCGGGGCCGGCACAGCAGCACGCGCGCGAATGCGAGGCGCTGCTGCTCGCCGATCGACAGCACCTTGCCCCAGTCGAGCTCGGCGTCCAGGCCGCCGAAGCGCCCCGCGAGATCGGGGAGGTTCACGCGCTCGAGCAGGCGCAGCAGTTCCTGGTCGGACGCGTGACGGCTGCGGTCCGGGTAGAGCAGCTGGCTGCGCAGGTTGCCCAGCACCATGTAGGGCTGCTGCGGCAGGAACATCGTCTCCTCGGGACCCGGACGCACGATGCGCCCCGACCCTGCCGTCCACAGCCCGGCGATCGCGCGCAGCAACGAGCTCTTGCCGCCGCCGCTGTCGCCGACGATCATCAGCCCATGGCCGGGTTCGGCCGACACCGACAGGTCGACGATCAGCGTGCGCTCGCGGCCCGGCGTCTGCAGCGTCAGGTGCTCGAGGGCCAGCTGCGGGCCCCACGTCGACTCGATGCGCCCGGACACGTCGACCCGGCCCGCTTCCTTGCCGACGAGCACCTTCGAGAACGTCCCGAGGCGGTCGATCCCGGCGGCGAAGCGGCTCAGTCCCTCGAAGTGGTCGACGATCACCGCGACCGCGCCGAGGATCGCCGCGAACGCGCCGGCGGCCTGCACCGCGCGACCCACTTCGAGCTCGCCCGAGATCACGCGTGAAGCGATGATCGCGCTTGGCAGCACGATCGTGAGGAAGCTGTACGCGTACTGGAACAGGTTCAGGTTCAGCTGCGCCCTGAGCAGCCGGCGATAGTTGGAGAACGCGGCGCCGAATAGCTGCTTGGCCTGGAACGACTCCTGTTCCTCGCCGCGATGGAACGCGATCGCCTCGGCGTGCTCGCGGATGCGCACCAGGCCGAAGCGGAAGTCGGCCTCGCGCCTGAGCTGCAGGAAGTTGATGCCGATCAGCACGCGCCCGAACACGACGACGGTGACCACGGTGCCGACCACCGCGTAGACCACCAGGAAGTAGACCAGCTCGCGCGAGATCGACCACAGCACCCCGGTGAACGCGGCGAGCTGGATCACCGCGCCCAGCGCGATCATCAGGAAGTACAGCGACTGCTGCGTGAACGAATTGATGTCCTCCGAGATGCGCTGGTCGGGGTTGTCGATCGAGCCACTGGCGTTGAGCTCGTAGTACGCGCGATCGGTGAAATAGCGGTCGAGGAAACGGTTGGTCAGCCATCGGCGCCAGAGGATGCCGAGCGTGTCGCGCACGTAGTAGTAGAACGCGTAGATCGGCACCGCGATCACGACGATCGCCACGCACTGCCGGATCGACAGCCAGAACCGGTCCGCGTCCCGGGCGGCGAGCGCCGACGTGAATTCGCCGGTCTGCTCGTTCAGCAGCACGTTGAAGGCGGTCTGGCCGAGCAGCAGCAGCACGGCGAGCGCGAGCAGGCCGCGTGCCCTCCACTTCTCCTCGGACAGCCAGTACGGGCGCGCGATGACGGCGAAGCGCCGCCAGACGTGGTGCCCGCCGTTCTTCGTGGCAGCCATCTCCGGACGGTTCCGTTCAGCCGCCGAGCTTGCGCAGCAGCGCCCGGCTGGCGAAGCGCAGCCGCTGCGACAGCGGGAACCGGCGGAACGTCGAGCGGGCGGTGCCGCTGGTGAAGGCGGTCGGCTTCGAGTAGTCGATGCCGACGTCGACGATCACCGGCCGGCCCTGTCGTGCGACGTCGCGCGCCTCGGCGATCGCCGCGGCGACGCGGTCTTCGCCGGGCATGTCGACGAACGCCGCGCCGGTGGCGAGCGCCACGCCTTCGAGGTTCAGCGCGCCGAGCACCGAACACGACTTGCGGTTGTACGGCATCTGCTGGGCCTGCGCGATCTGCGACAGCTCTCCGTCGTGGAAGACGAAGTACACGACGCCGAGGCCCCGGGCGGCGGCGGTGACGATCTCCATGCAGGTCATCATGAAGCAGCCGTCGCCGACGATCGCGAAGACCTCGCGATCGGGCTGCGCGAGCTTCGCGCCGATCGCCGCCGGCACCGCGTAGCCCATCGCATTGAAATCGGTCGGCGTGAGCAACCTGCCGCCGCGCCGGATCTCGAACAGTTCGGCGGTGAGGAAGGTGTGGTTGCCGTCGTCCAGCACGGTCACCGCGTCGTCGGGCATCTGGCGGCGCAGCGCGTCGAAGAAGCGCGCCGGATTGACGCGGCCCTTGCTGTCGTGCGCAAGCCATGCGTTGCGCCAGGCGCGCTTGTCGCGGGCGATGCCTTCGCGCAGCGCCACATCGGCGGGGTGCTGCGCGCCGCGCGCGCGCAGCTCGGCGAGCAGCGCCGCCATGACCGCCCGAGCGTCGCCGGCGATGTTCACGCGCGACGGGTAGTTGGCGTCGAAGACCGTGGGGTCGATGTCGACGTGCACCAGCGCGTCGGGCACGACGGCGCCGAAGCTGCCGGTGGGAATCTCGGCGAAGCGCGCGCCCACCGCGAGCATCGCGTCGCAGTCGCGGAACGCGTTGCGCGCCGCCGGCACCGCCGACGAGCTGAACCCGAACCCGGCGTGCAGCGGATGGTCGCCGGGGAAGCTCGCCAGCCCCTGCAGCGTGGTGGCGACCGGCGCCTGCAGGAACTCGGCGATCGCGGTGAGTTCGTCGGTCGCCTTCCGCGCGCCCCAGCCGACGAAGAGGCCGACGCGCTTCGCGGCGAGCAGCAGGTCGGCCGCGCGCCGCACGTCGTCGGGGCCGGGTCCGGAAGGCGGGGCGGGCGCAACCCACTGCGGCAGCTCGCCCGCGTCGCCCGGAAAGAGCTGCAGGTCGACCGGCAACTCGACCAGCACCGGCCCGGGCAGCCCGGACGTGGCGATCCGGTACGCCTCGAACAGCGTCGGGACGACGTCGGCGTGGCGCGCCACGCGAAACGCCGCCTTGGTCAGGGGCTTCGCCAGCGCGAGCTGGTCGATCTCGTGCAGCTTGAAGCGATGCGGGGTGTCGCTGCGCACCCCGCCGGAGACCACCAGCATCGGGATGCCGTCGATGAACGCCTCGCCGATGCCGCTGGCCGCGTGCGTGAATCCGGCCGCCGGCACGATCGCCAGCACGCCGATCGTGTCGTCGGAAGCCCGGCTCAGGCCGTCGGCCATGAATGCGGCGCCGCCCTCGTGGGTCACCAGCACCGGATCGATGTGCCGCGAACGGTCGAGCTCGTCGTAGAGCTCGGTGTTGTGGACGCCGGGGATGCCGAATGTGAAGCGGATGCCGAGCTGCTCGAGCGCGTGGACGGCGAGCCAGGCTGCGGTTCTCTTCATGGCCGCCAGTGTACCGGCGCCTTGCCGGCGCGGTGCGAGCCGCCGGCGGCCGCCGTTTTCCGGTTGCGCTAGGCTTGCGTCTTTCCGTCGCGCAACCAGAGGATTCCGGCCATGACCGCCCGCACCACCCCGCCGTTCCGCGCCGACCACGTCGGCAGCTTCCTGCGTCCCCGCTACCTGCTCGACGCCCGCGACCAGGCCGCCAAGGGCCAGATCACGGCCGCGCAGCTGCGCGCGGTCGAGGACAAGGCGATCACCGAGATCGTGAAGTTCCAGGAGGACGTGGGCCTGAAGAGCATCACCGACGGCGAGTTCCGCCGCACCTACTTCCACATCGACTTCCTGCAGCAGCTGGGCGGCGTGAAGACCGACATCCCGGTCACGGTGCGCAAGCCCGACGGCACCGAGGAGCTCGCCCCGCCGGTGATTCGCGTGGTCGACAAGGTGCGCCACGTGAAGGACATCCAGCGCGCCGACTTCGAGTACCTGAAGAGCCAGGTCTCGGCCGGCCGGACCCCGAAGGTGACGATTCCGTCGCCGACGATGCTGCACTTCCGCGGCGGGCGCGCGGGCATCAGCCGCGAGCATTATCCGGAGCTCGAACCCGACTTCTACGAGGACGTCGCGCGCGCCTATGGCGACGAGCTGCGCTCGCTGCACGACGCCGGCTGCCGCTACGTGCAGCTCGACGACACGAACCTCGCCTACCTGTGCGACGACAAGATGCGCGAGGCGGCGCGCCAGCGCGGCGACGACCCCGACGAGCTGCCGCACCGCTACGCGAAGTTCATCAACCGGGTGGCCGCGCACAAGCCGGCCGGCATGACGCTTGCGATCCACCTGTGCCGCGGCAACTTCAAGAGCACCTGGGCCGCGCAGGGCAGCTACGAGCCGGTGGCGCAGGCGCTGCTCTCGGAGATGGACGTCGACGCCTACTTCCTCGAGTACGACGACGCGCGCTCGGGCGACTTCAAGCCGCTGCGTTTCCTGCCGAAGAACAAGATCGTCGTGCTCGGCCTGGTGACCACCAAGCTCGGCGAACTCGAGAAGAAGGACGACCTGAAGCGGCGCATCGAGGACGCGGCGCGCTACGCGCCGCTGGACCAGCTGTGCCTGTCGCCGCAGTGCGGCTTTTCTTCGACGGTCCACGGCAACGTGATCCAGGTCGAGGCGCAGCGCGCGAAGCTGGCGCTGGTGATCGAGACGGCGCGCGAGGTCTGGGGCGACGCCTGACGGGCGGCGGCGGCGCCGGCCGCGCCCTCCGCGCCGCCGCGTTCAGCTCCGGTTCATCCCTGCGGGTTCATGCTGCGGTCCATCTGCACGGACCCGGGGACGAATCATGGGGAACGCAACGACGATCGACGCGCCGGCGCGCTTCTCGCGCTGGCAGATCCGCCTGCACTGGCTGACGCTGCTGCTGATCGCGATCGCCTACGGCGCGATCGAGGCGAAGAGCTTCGTGCCCAAGGGCTCGGCCGCCCGCGACCTGATCATGCTGCTGCATTTCAACGCCGGCGCTCTGGTGGGGGCGCTGATGCTGGTGCGGCTCGGCCTGAGGCTGCAGCGCCCCGACCCGGCGATCGTGCCCGCACCGCCGCGCTGGCAGGCGGCCGCGGCGCGGCTCGGGCATCGCGTGCTTTACGCGACCTTCCTCGCGCTGCCGGTGCTGGGCGCGCTCGCGCTGGCCTACGCAGGCAAGCAATGGTCGCTGCTGGGGCTGCCGGTGCACGACCTGGTGGCGCCGGACCGGGCGACCGGGCACACGCTGAAGGAGATCCACGAGACCTGGGCCGAGGCCGGCTACTTCATCGTGGGCCTGCACGCTGCCGCCGCGCTGTTCCACCACTACGTGCAGCGCGACAGCGCGCTCGCCGGCATGCTGCCGCGCACCTGAACCGGGGCGCGGCCCCGCGCCGCGTCAGTGCCGGATGCAGATCTTGCCGAACTGCGCGCCGCTCTCGAGCCGCTCGAACGCCGGCACCAGCTCCTCGAAGGCGAACGCCCGGTCGACGACCGGCGCGACGCCGTGCTGCGCGATCGCGCGGCACATCTGCTCGAAGTCGTCGCGGGTGCCCACGGTGACGCCCTGCAAGCGCACCTGGCGCGTCACCACGTGGCCGAGCGAGGCCTGCATCGCGGCGCCCGAGAGCACGCCGATCATCGAGATCGTGCCGCCGGGACGGATGCAGCGCAGCGACTGCGGCAGCGTCTTCTCGCCGCCGACCTCGATGATCTGGTCGTAGCCGCGTCCGCCGGTGATCTCTCGCGTGGCGCGCGCCCAGTCGGGCGTGCGCGAGTAGTTGACGGTGGCGTCGGCGCCCATCGCGACGAGCCGCCCGATCTTTTCGTCGCTCGACGAGATCACCGTGACGTGCGCGCCGAACAGCCTGGCGAACTGCAGCGCGAACAGCGCCACGCCGCCCGAGCCCTGGACGAGCACCTGGTCGCCGGGGCGGGTCGACCCGAGCACCGCCAGCGCGCGCCACGCGGTGAGCGCCGCGCAGGGCAGGCACGCGGCCTGCTCGTCGGTCAGCCCCGCGGGCACGCGCGCCACGCCGGTCTCGGGCAACACCATGTATTCGCTCATCGTCCCGTCGAGCGGGCCTCCGAGCGACTGCGTGAGCCGTGACAGGTCGGGCTCGCCGGCGATCCAGGTCGGGAAGAACATCGGGCAGACGCGGTCGCCCGCCGCGACCCGCGTGACGCCGGCGCCGACCGCGACGACCTGGCCCACGCCGTCCGACAGCGGCACCAGCGGCAGCGTGCCGGTGAAGTTGCCGTAGCCGCGATCGAGGACGACCAGGTCGCGGTAGTTCAGCGACGAGGCGAGCATCTTCAGCAGCACCTGGCCCGGGCCGGGGGAAGGGTCCGGGCGGGAGGCCACCCGCAGGTGGCCGATGCCCCAGTCGCCTTCGATCTGGTGGACGCGCACGGTGTTCTCCTCGGGTCGGTGGCCGGTGGCGAGACTTTACCGCCTCGGGCGGCCACCGTTTGACGCAGGGCGCGGAAGGGGTATAAGATCGCTAGCAAATCGATCTTTAAGCCCGATCCTTCCTGAATCCGGTCGCTCCATCCCCCGACCCGCAGCCATGACCCACGTCGTCGGCGAGGCCTGCATCAAGTGCAAGTACACGGATTGCGTCGACGTGTGTCCCGTCGACGCGTTCCGCGAAGGCAAGAACATGCTGGTCATCGACCCGGACGAGTGCATCGACTGCGGCGTCTGCATCCCGGAGTGCCCGGTCAACGCGATCACCACCGAGGAAGACGTCCCGCAGTCGCAGCTCGACTACATCGCGCTGAACGCGGAGTTCGCGAAGCACTGGCCGACGATCACGAAGACGAAGGCCGCGCTGCCCGAGGCCGACCAGTGGGCGAAGGTCGAGGACAAGAAGGCGCTGCTGGACCGGCGCGGAGAGAACGATGAACGATGAGCCCATGGCGACCGCGGGTCGCGGAGCGAACTGATGGACAGCGCGATCCTGAGCCTGCTCGGCGCGTTCCTGCTGTCGATCCTCGGCCTGTTCGCGTTCATCTGGTCGTTGAGGAAGGGCCTGCTCGTCGAGAACCCGCGCGGCGCCGGCGTCATCTTCGCGCGCGGCGAGATCGGCCAGGTCGACGACCCTGCGCTCGCCGACCCCGCGCTCAGGCAGCTGCAGGACGTTTCCACGGCCCGCGAGGGCGCGCCGGCCGGCGCCGACGCCGGCGAGTTGCGCGACCGGATCGACGCCGACCGCTCGAGCGCGTTCCCGGTCTTCATGTTCATCGCGTTCGCCTGCCTGTGGCTTCTGGTCGGCTCGGCCGCCGGACTCACCGCGTCGATCAAGCTGCACGCCCCCGACTGGCTGACCGGCGACGCCTGGCTCGGCTTCGGCCGGCTGCGCGCCGTGCACACCAACGCGGTGTTCTACGGCTGGGTCTCGAACGCCTGCATCGCGGTGATCCTGTGGCTGCTGCCGCGGCTGCTGCGCACGCGCCTGGCCGGCGCCGGCTGGGCGATGCTCGGCGGCAGCCTGCTCAACGCCGGCGTCGCGGCCGGCATCGGGGCCATCGCCTCGGGCTGGTCCGACGGCATGGAGTTCCTCGAGATCCCGTGGCAGATCGACGTCTTCATCTTCGGCGGCATCGCGCTGGTGATTCTCCCGGCGCTGTACACGCTGGCCGATCGCAAGGTCGAGCACCTGTACGTCAGCGTCTGGTACTTCGTCGCCTCGCTGCTGTGGATCGCGGTGCTGTTCCTGGTCGGCAACCTGCCGGGCGTGCACGTCGGGGTCCAGCAGGCGACGACCAACTGGTGGTTCGGCCACAACGTGCTCGGGCTCTGGTTCACGCCGGTCAGCGTCGGCGCGATCTACTACTTCCTGCCGAAGGTGCTCGGGCGGCCGGTAGTGTCGTACAACCTGTCGCTGCTCGGGTTCTGGACGCTCGCGTTCTTCTACCCGCAGGTGGGCGGGCACCACCTGATCGGCGGACCGGTGCCCGGATGGCTCACGACGCTGTCGATCGTCCAGAGCGTGATGATGGTGATCCCGGTCGTCGCGTTCAGCATCAACCAGGGCGGCACGCTGTGGGGCCGCATGCGCGTGGCGATCTACTCGCCGACGTTGCGCTTCATGATGTTCGGCGGCCTGATGTACTTCGCTTCGTCGGTCGAGGGCTCGATCGAGGCGTTGCGCAGCGTGAACCGGGTCGCGCACTTCACGCACTTCACCGTCGCGCACGCGCACCTGGGCGCCTATTCGTTCGTGACGATGGTGATGTTCGGCGCGATCTACTTCATGCTGCCGCGCGTGCTGGCCTGGGAGTGGCCGTATCCGAAGCTGATCACGCTGCACTTCTGGCTGGCGGTGCTCGGCGGCCTGCTGTACGTGATTCCGCTGTCGATCGGCGGCTGGCTGCAGGGGCTGGCGATGCTCGACGCATCGCGGCCGTTCATCGACTCGGTGACCGTGACGATGCCGTATCTCGAATGGCGCAGCATCGCCGGCGCGATGCTCACGCTCGGGCACCTGGTGTTCGTCGGGCACTTCTTCGCGATGGCGCTGCGCTTCGGGCCGCATCGCGCGGGCGCGGCGCTGTTCTGGTCGCCGCCCGAAACCGGGATCGCGCATGGAAAATGAACTGAAGCTCGGCGCCGGCGCGGTCGCGTCGCTGGGCATCGCCACCGCGGCGCTGGTCGTGCTGCCGTACCTGCAGGTTCGCGACCTGCACCCCGCGCCGGGCCTGAAGCCGTACACCGAGCAGCAGCTGCGCGGGCGACAGGTCTACATTGCCAACGGCTGCGTCTACTGCCACAGCCAGCAGCCGCGCGACCGCAACTTCGGACCCGACTTCGAGCGCGGCTGGGGCCGCGCCTCGGTGCCGGCCGACTACTTCTACGACAGTCCGCACCTGCTGGGCACGATGCGCACCGGCCCCGACCTGCTGAACATCGGCGCGCGCCAGCCGAGCGAGGACTGGCACCTCGGCCACCTGTACCAGCCGCGCGCCTACGTGCAGGGATCGAACATGCCCGCTTACCGATTCCTGTTCGTGCAAAAGGATTCTGCCGAGGACGGCGACCGGGTGGTGAACCTGCCGGCGGGCTACGGGGTGCCGGGCAAGGTCACGGTGGCGACCCGCGAGGCGATCGACCTGGTGCGCTACCTGCAGTCGCTCGACCGCAGCTATCCGGCGCTGCCGGCGGAAGTCCGGCCGTGACCCGGGCGCGCGAAACAGGAGGCGGGCCATGCTGAACGATCCGGACGCGCCCACCGGCGCGCAGCGACGCGAGAACCTCGAGCCCACGGAGCGCATCCGCCCGATCCCGCTGGCCGCCGCGGCGGTGACGCTGGCGATGGTGCTGTTCGGCGTCGGCTACCTGCTCTCGTCGGAGTCGCTCGGCAGCGCCGCGCTGGGCGACCGGCGCACCGTCGCAGACCTCACCGGCGCGCCGGCGGGCGGCGCGCAGGCGACCGACGGCAAGGCGCTGTACGCGGCGCACTGCGCCGCCTGCCACCAGCCCGGCGGGACCGGGCTGCCCGGCGTGTTCCCGCCGCTCGACGGATCGGAATGGGTCAATGGCGACCCGCGCGTCGTTTCGAATATCCTGTTGCACGGCGTCACCGGAGACATCGAGGTGAAGGGCGCGACGTACCGGGGGGCGATGCCCTCGTTCGGCAAGCTGGCCGATGCGGAACTGGCGGCGATCGCCAGCTGGGTCCGCGGCCAGTGGTCGAACAAGGCTGCGCCGAT
This sequence comes from uncultured Burkholderiales bacterium, assembly GCA_937872345.1. Classification (GTDB taxonomy): domain Bacteria; phylum Pseudomonadota; class Gammaproteobacteria; order Burkholderiales; family Burkholderiaceae_E; genus Zeimonas. The sequence goes on from CALMSQ010000235.1 coordinate 13,374, forward strand.
CGACGCCGCGACGTTCGAGCGCGAGCGAAAGGCCGCCTCGCGCACGACGCCCTTCGCGGGTGGGGCCGAGTTGAAGGCGCTGGCGGCGCAGTCGCGCTGAGCGCCGCCGCGCAACAAGGGGATCGACATGCGCCTGACCATGATGACCGACTACGCGATGCGCCTGCTGATGTACGTGGCCCGGCATCCCGAGCGGCTCTGCACGATCGCCGAGGTGGCCCGCGCCTACGACATCTCCGAGGCGCACCTGATGAAGGTCACGCACCAGCTCGGGCTGAACGGCTGGATCGAGACGGTCCGCGGCAAGGGCGGGGGCATGCGGCTCGCGCATCCACCCGACAAGATCAACCTGGGCGCGGTCGTGCG
>CALMSQ010000236.1:0-13714 GCA_937872345.1 uncultured Burkholderiales bacterium
CCCTGTTGCTTGACCCGCATCAATGGACCGATCCGGTCTTGATTGGGTATTCTAGTATCCGAATACCATTATTGGATCGACGATGAACTTCCAGAGACAGGTCAGCCACGCGCTCGACGACGAGCACCGCACCAACCTCGACCTGCTCGGGCGCATCGAGCAGGCGTTCGCGCGGGCGCCGCGCACGGGGGCGAGCCGCGACCCCGACCTGGCCAAGGTCGCCGCGAGCTTCGTGCGCCATCTCGAGCAGGACGTGAACCGGCACTTCGATTTCGAGGAGCGCGAGCTCTTCACGCGGCTCGCCGACGCCGGGGAAGGCGACATCGCCGAGCTGCTGGCCGAAGAGCACGCCGCGATCCGCGCGGTGGCCGACGAGATGCTGCCGCTCGCACGCGCCGCCGCCGCCGGGTCGCTCGACGACGACGGCTGGAACACGCTGAAGGTCGGCGCGCTCGAGATGGTCGAACGCCAGGTCTCCCACATCCAGAAAGAGACCATGGCGCTGCTGCCGATGCTCGAAGACCTGCTCGACGACGACACCGACCGCGAGCTCGCGTTCGCCTACGCCGCTGCCTGAAGCACCACCGCAACCCACCCGAGGCCACACCCATGCAAGCCGCCACCGCGCCCGCCATCGTCATCCGCCCGCTCGCGCGTGGCGACCTCGACGCCGTCGTGGCCATCGACAGCGCAATCGAGGGCCGATCGCGCCGCGCGTATTTCGAGCGCCGGCTTGCGGCGGCGCTGCGCGAGCCCGGCTCGCACGCGCAATTCGCCGCCTGCGACGACAAGGGACTGCTCGGACACATCCAGGCGCGCGTCACCGAAGGCGAGTTCGGCCGCAGCGGCCGCGACCTGCGGCTCGAAGCGCTCGGCGTGCGCGCCGACGCCCAGGGCCGCGGCATCGGCCGGCAGCTGTTCGCCGCGCTGTCGCAGTGGGCCGCCCGCCACGGCATCGGCGAGCTGCGCACCCAGGCCGCGTGGAACAACCACCGGATGATGGGCTGGCTCGACAACGCCGGCTTCACGCTGGCACCGAACCACGTCGTCGACTGCCCGGTGCGCGGCGGCGAGTACGTACAGGAGCGCGATGACCCGGTGTCGATGCCGGTAGGCGAAGGACCCGCCCATGAGGTCAACTTCGGCGGCAAGGAAGGCAACGACTTCGAGCGGCTGGCGCGCGACAACGCCGACATCCGGCCGATGAGCGCCGCCGACCTGGCCGACATCGTGCGCATCGATCGCGGCATCACGGGCCGCGATCGCCACGACTACATTGCGGGCCTGCTCGGCGAGACGATGGCCGATTCCGCGATCCGGGTGTCGCTCACCGCGCGGCTCGACGACGTGATCGTCGGCTTCGTGATGGCGCGTGCCGACCTCGGCGACTTCGGCCGCACCGAGCCGGTGGCGGTCATCGACACGATCGGCGTCGACCCCGGGTACGGGCATCGCGGCGTCGGCCACGCGCTGCTGTCGCAGCTTTTCCTGAACCTCGGGGCGCTGCGCATCGAGCGGGTCGAGACCCAGGTGGCACCTCGCGACCTCGGGTTGCTCGGGTTCCTGTACGACGTCGGCTTCCGGCCCTCGCAACGGCTGCCGTTCGCGCGGCGCGCCGCCTGAGCGGCGTCGGGCGGGTCGCTGCGATGGTTACCGAGATGCCGGACGACGACGCGGTGCGCGAGGCACTGCGCGAGGTCGAAGACCCCGAGGCGGGGATGAACATCGTCGACCTCGGCCTGGTCTACGTGGTCGAGGTCGGCGAGAAGTCCGTGCACGTCGAGATGACGATGACCACGGCTGCGTGCCCGATGGCCGACATGATCACCGACCACGCGCGCCGCGTGATCGCCGCGATCACGCCGCCCGAAACCGCGATCGACGTCGAGCTGGTCTGGGATCCGCCCTGGACCCCGGACAAGATGACAGGCATCGCCCGCGACCACTTCGGCTGGTAGCGTGGCTTGACCCGGCGACCCGCGCCTTCCCCGGCCCCGTCCGGCCTGCCACCGCCGTGGCGGGTGCCTCTCCTCGTGCTCGGCTTCCTCGGCCTCGTCGTCGGCGCCGGCGCGGGCCTGGCGCGGCTCGGCTGGAGCGTGCCCGCGCTCGCCGCATCGGCCGCCGCGCTGCACGGGCCGCTGATGGTCTGCGGCTTCTTCGGCGTGGTGATCTCGCTCGAGCGCGCGGTGGCGATCGGCCGCTACTGGGCGTACCTCGGTCCGCTGCTGGCCGGCATCGGCAGCGCGACCACCGTCTTCGGCGCCGGCGCCCTCGCACCCTGGTTCTTCCTCGGCGGCGGCCTCGTGCTGCTGGCGGCCTCGCTCGACGTGTTCCGCAGGCAGACCGCACTGTTCACCTTCACGCTCGCGCTCGGCGCCGCATGCTGGCCGGTGGGCGTGGCGCTCTGGGCGACGGGCGCGAGCGTGCACGAGGTCGTCGGCTGGTGGCTCGCGTTCCTGATCCTGACGATCGCCGGCGAGCGGCTCGAGCTGTCGCGCTTCCTGCCGCCGTCGCCGGTCGCCCGGCGCATGTTCGCGGCGATCCTCGCGGCGATCCTCGCGGGGCTGCTCGGCGCCGGGCACCCGTGGGCGGCGCCCACCTTCTCGGCCGGGCTGCTGGCACTGGCCGCGTGGCTGTTCCGGCAGGACATCGCGCGCCGCACCGTGCGCAACAAGGGGCTGACGCGATTCATCGCCGTCTGCCTGCTCTCGGGCTATGCGTGGCTGGCGGTGGGCAGCGCCACCGCGCTGTGGGCCGGGGGTTTCGTACCCGGGACGCGCGCCTACGACGCCGCGATGCACGCGCTGACGCTGGGTTTCGTCTTCTCGATGGTGTTCGGCCACGCGGCGATCATCTTCCCCGCAGTGCTGCGGGTCGCGGTGCCGTATCACCCGACGTTCTACCTGCCGCTGGCCTTGCTGCACCTGTCGCTGCTGGTGCGCCTGGCCGGCGACGCGGCCGGCCATTACGGCTGGACACAGGCCGGCGGCCTGCTCAACGCCGTCGCGCTGGCAGCGTTCATCGCCAGCACGGCCGCAGCGGTCGTGCGCGGGGCGCGGTCTCGCGCGAAGCAGGCACCGGTGGCCTGATCGCGGCCGGGCACGCCCGCTCAGCCGTGCAGCTGCTGGTACTTCTCCATCAGCTGCTCGGGCGTCTCCTGGAAGTCGGGGTGCGGCACGATGCAGTCGGCCGGACAGACCAGCATGCACTGCGGCTCGTCCTCGGCGCCGACGCATTCGGTGCATCGCATCGGGTCGATCACGTAGATCGGGTCGCCGGCGCTGATCGCCTCGTTGGGGCACACCGGCTTGCAGGCGTCGCAGGCGGTGCAGTTGTCGTTGATCGTGAGTGCCATTCGGATTCTCCTGATTACGCCACGGCCTGTTCCTGCAGGCCGGCGAGCTTGCTGTGGCGGAACGCCCCCCAGAGTGCCGCGCCGATGGCGCCGGCATAGATCGAGTCGGGGTGGTTGACGACCTCGACGTTGGCCTTCTCGTTGGCGATCTCCTCGCGGATGGCCGCCAGCAGGCCGGTGTCGAGCGCCAGGCCGCCCGTCATCAGCGCAGTGCCTTCCTTGATCCCGGTGACCTTGAGCAGTTTGACGATCCGCGACGCCATCGACAAGTGAATCCCCTTCAGGATGTCGGTCGGGGCGATGCTGCGCGACACCATGTTGATCACGTCGGTCTCGGCCAGCACCGCGCAGATCGAGCTCACCTTCTCGGGGTTCTCCGACTTCTGCGACAGCGGGCCGATCTCCTCGACCGCGACGCCCAGATAGCGGGCGATGTTCTCGAGGAACTGTCCCGACCCGGACGCGCACTGGCTGGTCATCTTGTACGACAGCACCTTGCCGCGCTCGTCGACGTAGATCGCGCGGCCGTTCAATGCGCCGATGTCGACGATCGCGCGCGCGCCCGGCCGCAGGAACACGCCGCCGCGCGCGTGCGTGGTCATCGAGTAGAAGTGGCCGGTGGCGAACTTCACGTTCTCGCCCTCGCCGGTGGTCGCGATGTAGTCGACCTGGTCGGGCGCGATGCCGGCGTCGGCGAGCACGCCGTCTCGGCCCTCTTCCGCCAACTGCATCGGGTCGCGGCGACGGATGCGCTCGCAGCGCTTGGCCAGCCATTCCTGCCGGTCTCCGTCGACCTTGAAGAGCACGCTCTTTACTGCGCCGGAGCCGATGTCGATGCCGATCGAATATGTCATGTCGTTCTCCTGGATTGCGACGCCGCTCAGGCGCGAGCCTCGGCAGTCTTGCCTTCCTCGACCACCGCGCGCCACGCGAAGGTCGCGCCGCCCAGCGCCCCGGTGTAGATCGAGTCGGGGTCGATGTTCAGCGTCATCTCGCCGTAGTTCTCGAACACCAGCTCCTTGAGCGCCTTGACCGCGGCCTCGTTCTTCGCCACCCCGCCGGTGAACGTGAACTCGTTGCGGATGCCGCCCGAGCGCGCGAGGATCGACATCGCCCGCAGGATGATCGACCGGTGCAGGCCGGCCATGATGTCCTCGCGCTTGTCGCCCAGCGCCAGCCGGTCGCGCAGCTCGGCGCCGGCGAACACGGTGCAGGTCGAATTGATGCGCACCGTCTTGGTCGACTTCATCGCCAGGGGCCCGAGCTCGTGCAGGCCCATGTTCATCTCGTCGGCGATGTAGCCGAGGTAGCGCCCGCAGCCGGCCGCGCAGCGGTCGTTCATCTGGAAGCTCTCGACGATGCCGTTCGGGTCGACCTGGATCGCCTTGGTGTCCTGCCCGCCGATGTCGAGCACCGTCGCCGTGTTCGGATACATCACGTGCGCGCCCAGCCCGTGGCACAGGATCTCCGAGCGCACGTGCTCCTTCGAGAACGGCAGCCGCGCGCGGCCGTAGCCGGTGCCGATCACGTAGGTCTCTTCCATCTCGGTGTCGAGCACGCCCTTGACGGGCGCCTCGACCTGCTCGCGGCGGCCGGCCGTCTCGGGCAGCGCCTTGAATGTCTTGTCGAGCGCCGACACCAGGTGGCGCCGGATCGACTCGTCGTAGACGCGGTTCTCGACCTCGATGATCGAGCGATCGAACACGTTCAGCAGGAAGTCGTAACGGGTGCCCATCTCCTTCGCGACGGCCTCGCCGGTGGCCAGGTACTGGCTGCCGGCGATGTCGCGGAAGAAGTCCGACTTGCGCCGGGCGCCCGGCACGAACAGCGACGGCGCCTCGGCGGTGATGCGCTTGAACACCTCGTCGAGCGCCTCGCCGACGACCTTGGTGCTGTCGCCGAACTTGGCGGTCTCGAGGCTGCGCCGGCAGGTCTCGTGCAGGTCGCCGAGCTGCTCCAGGTACTGCTCGGCGCGGAAGTCGCGCTCGAGCTGGCCCAGGAAGGTCTCCAGGTGGCCGTTGAGCGCCTTCGTCTGCGCCAGCGCCTGCCGGAACAGGTAGAAGCGGCCGTTGAGCAGCGCCTCCTGCTTGGCGATCGCCGCCGCGGTGTCGTAGTTCGAGCGCGAGTTGGTGATCCCGCGCCCGATGATGTTCTGGTTCTCGTCGATGACCACCGCCTTGGTGGTCGTCGAGCCCAGGTCGATGCCGATGAAACAGCGCATGGCGGTCCCCTTTCTCAGTGCGCCGCGGCGACCGCGCCGCGCTTCTGCTTGACCATCTGGAAGTAGCTCTCGAGCCGGTTCTTCACGTTGGCCGCCGAGAAGTAGCGCGGATCGACCAGGTCGGTCTCGATGAACGCCGCCGGCTTGCCGGTGCGCTTCTCGACTTCGCGCAGGATCAGCAGCTGGCCGGCCGAGAAGCTGTTGCAGCTCTTGATCGAGTTGATCAGCAGGCCGTCTGCCTGGTACTCGTCGATGTACTTGCAGATCATGTCGATCCGCGACGGCAGGTTCAGGTTCGTGTAGCAGCCCAGGCAGTATTCGGCCAGCGACTCGAGCGGATGATCGGGGTCGTGGCGGAAGCCGAAGTCGTACAGGCCGCCCACCTTCGCGTAGGTCGAGGAGACCACCACCGCGCCTTCGTCGTAGAACATCTTCCAGAAGTCGCGGAAGTTGGTCCAGTTCGGCGGACCCTCGACGACCAGCCGGTACTTCTCCTCGCCCATGTCGCCGTCGGGGGTGACCGGGCCCTTGCCCAGGCGGATGCGCTCCTCGATCTCCGAGCGAAGCACGTCGTAGTACTGCGTGGCCTCCGGCGTGCCGCGGAACGCGGTGAAGATCGGGCCGATGTAGTACACGGCGCCGAAGTACCCGTCGATCGGCGACGGCCGGTTCTTCGCCGACTGCAGCACCTTGACCAGGTTTTCCTCGGCCTTCACCGACTCCTTCATGTACTGGCGAAGGCGGTCGATGTCGAACTTCACGCCCGAGACGCGCTCGAGCGTCGGGATCACCGTCTCCTTGAGCTGGCGCACGACGTAGTCGCGCATGTTGGGCGCGATCTTGCCCTCGCCCTGGTACGGGACGTGCAGCATCACGGTCTCGCAGCCGTACTTGTGCCGCACCAGTTCGAACCACTTCATGAAGGTGAAGCAGCCGGTGTACGACAGCAGCAGCACGTCCGGGGTGGGCAGCGGGTCGCCGGTCGGGCCGATCTCGCCGCCCTGCATCATGCCGAGGTCGGCCTTCACGTACGTGCAGACGTCTTCCGACTGCCCGTCGCGCTCGGCGTCCATGATGAACTTGCCAGACTTCTTGCGCATGCCGTTCTGCAGCGCGTTCGTCTCGGGCAGGCTGCGCGCGAAGTCGAAGCACATCAGCAACTCGTTCAGGTTGCCCGGAACGAAGGTCGCCGAGACCTTGCGGTTGTTGGCCCGCGCGGTCGCGAGGTCCATGTAGTTCTTGTTGATCAGCTCCTTCTGGAGCCACATCGCGTCCTCTTTCTGGACGTTCTGCGGCTTCTTCGTGCTGGCGGGGGTGGCGGCGGTCGTCATGCTGCACTCCAGAGTTTGATCGAGTCGGCGAAGGTGCCGGCCTGTTCGCGGATCGGCGCCATCTGGCCGGTGTTCTCGGCGTACTTGAACGCGGTGTACGGAACCTTGTGCTTCGCGAGCACGTCCTGCAGCATCGGCCGCTCCAGCAGCGCCGGGTCGCAGAACGACGGGGCGGCGAAGACCACGCCCTCGGCGGCGCCGGTCTTGACCTGCTTCAACAGGTACTGGCCCTTGTCCTCGCGCTTCGCGTCGTACTTCGCCGCGGTCGACGCCGAGCGGTGCAGGAACGCCTTCGAGAGTTCCTCGAGCGGCTTGCCGTCGGCAGGCACCTCGTCGAGCAGCCAGCGGGTGACGAGCATGAAGTCGTCGTCGACGATGTAGCAGCCCGACATCTCGATCGACTTGATCAGGTTCAACGGCGGCTGCTCGCAGAACGACCCGTTGATGACGATGCGGGCGTTGTCGCGGCGCTGGCGCGGCACCGCGTCGGTCGCCGCGAGATAGTCGCGGATCAGCTTCGTGTGCTCTTCGGGAGGCAGCCTCATGCCGGCATGCAGCACCAGGTACACCTCGGAGGTGGGCGCCTGCCAGGGCTTGGCGGCGCGGTAGGCGTACAGGTCGCGCACCGCCTTGCGGTTCTCGTTGTAGACCCGGATCGACGCGTTCAGTTCGTCGTCGGTAATCGGCTTGCCGCGCAGCTCGCCGAGGTCCTTGCGCAGGATCTCCATTTCCTCGACGTAGAAGCGCCCGCCGATCGCGTCCTCGTAGTTCTGAGGCACGTCGATGTACCGGACGTACTTGTCCTTGAACATCAGCTGCCACATGCCCGACAGGTTGCGGATCACGTCGCAGATCGACGGAAACAGCATCCCGTCGAGACAGTCGAGGCGGCCGGTGAGGCCGAGTTCGATCGTCGAGCGCGGGATCCGGCAGATGTAGCTCTGGTAGTAGGCGTCGCCCTGGATCACCTCGAGCTGGTCGCCGCCGCCCAGGATGCCGACCGACAGCATGCCGGCCGCGTGCACCAGCTCGCGCGGCACGTAGACCGGCATGTAGCCGATCGCCTTGCGACCCGGGGCGGCGGCCTTCCACTCCTTGACGGCGTTGAAGTGGAGGTCCTCGAAGAGCGTCTGGCAGCGATCGACGATCGCTTCGACTGGAGAGGCGGTGTTCATCAGCAGTGCTCCCATGCGGGCTTGCGTTTGGCGAGGAATGCGACGAGGCCCTCGTTCGCGTCGCGGGTCTTCATCAGCCGGTCGAGATAGAGCCGTTCGACTTCGGCGAGGCGGTTGCGCACGTCGCGCAGCATCGCGCCGCGTGCGGCGGTGAGCGCGTGCGCCAGGCTGGCCGCGCTCTTGCCGGCCAGGTGTGAATCGAAGTAAGCGAGCGCCGCGGCTTCCGGGTCGTCGGAGACGCTCTGCACCAGTCCGATCGCTCGTGCCTCGTCGGCGCCGATCGAGCGGCCCGAGAACAGCAGGTCTTCGGCGGCGGGCTGGTTGACCCGGTAAGGCAGCAGCACCGACGCGGCCGGGGCGAACACCCCGAGCTTCATCTCGGGCTGCCCGAACTGCGCGTCGCGCCCGGCGAAGATCGGGCCGCCGGCCAGCGCCACCTCGAGGCCTCCGCCGAGACACTGCCCGCGCACCGCGACCAGGATCGGCGCCGCGAAGCCGACCATCGCCAGCACGAGCGCGTGCAGCGACGCGAGCATGCCCGCGCAGCGCTCGGGAAGGTGCTCCTCGACGCTGGCGCCGAAGCTGAAGTTCGGGCCCTCGGCGCCAAGCAGCACGCCGCGCAGCCCCCTTGCGTCGGCGTGCGCCGCGAGCGCCTCCGACAGGGCGGCGATCATCGCGGCGTCGACGATGTTCGCCTTGGGACGCGCAAGCGTCAGGCGCAGCAACGCGCCGTCGCGCTCGATCGCCTGCTTCAGCGGGGAGGCATCGGCCACGGCATCACCCCTTGCGCTTCGCCTTGGGCTGGATCGAGTCGTGCAGCGGGCCGACCCAGCTCTCGCCCGCGGCGAGCTTCTGGCGCAGCAGCACGAAGTCGACTTCGCGATCTTCCTTCGTGCCCTCGTTGAACGCGGTGAAGCCGGACCGGGCCTCGGTCATCATGTTCAGCGCGAGCCAGGCACGCGAGTTCTCCTTGTTGCGGTTCCAGGCGTCGAGCTTGGGCTTGCGCAGCTCCTCGATCGTCTTGGTCGTGCAATCCGGGAACGTGAGCAGCATCTTGGCGCACAGTTCCTCGACCTTCGCGTCGAGCAGCGACAGGTCGACCGTGCCGCGCGCCATCAGCGCCTTGCCTTCCTTCGCTGCCTCGCCGGTCTTCGGCTCGCCGTAGACGTTGCGGCCGTACTCGTCGAACATCCGCTGCGTCTCGATGAGCGGATTGGCGACGAACTTCCCGTCGACCTTCAGCGCCGGGACGACGTCGGTGAGCACGCCCATCTGGTAGGCCTTGTGCGCCGAGAACGGCTCGCACAGCACGCAGGCCGCCATCGCCCGCTCGGCGCCGACGACCACCGGCAGGAAGTCGGTCGCGCCGCCGATCGGCGCCGAGCCGTGCTTCGGACCCGCCTGGCCGAACCGGGCGAGGTCCTGCGCGACCGAGAAGTCGCAGGCCATGCCGATTTCCTGCCCGCCGCCGATGCGCATGCCGTTCACCCGGCAGATGACCGGCTTGTCGCAGGCGAGGATCGCCGACACCATGTCGTTGAACAGCCGCATGTACTGCCGGTACTCCTGCGGGTGGCCGGCGTAGTACTCGGCGTACTCCTTCGTGTTGCCGCCGGTGCAGAACGCCTTGTCGCCGGCTCCGGTGAACACCACGCAGTTGACGTCGCGGGCGTTCGAGGCGGCACGGAACGCGAGGATGACGCCCTTGACCATGTCGGTCGTGTACGAGTTGAACTGGCCGGGGTTGTCGAGCGTGATCCAGGCGTTGTACAGGCCCGCGACCACCGTACCGTCGGGCAGCTTCGCCGGGCGCTTCTCGTAGCGCACCCCGGGTTTCGAGATGTCGTCGACGAGATCGTGGTTCTTGAATTCGCGCACTTTGGACTCCTGCGTCAGGGAACGAGCACCGCGCGCCTGCGGATCTCGCGATGGTGGACCGCGTCGAACACGCGGTTGATGTCGTCGAGCGGATGCGACTCGACGAACGGCTTGATCTGCACCTTCCCGTCGAGCACCAGGTCGAGCGCAGCCGGATAGAACTCGGGCGGGCAGCCCCAGTTGCCGATCGCCCGGGCGTCGAAGGCCATCAGGTTCGACAGCCTGATCTCGACCTTGTCCATCGTGAAGCCGACCACCGACAGCGTGGCGCCGTGCACCAGCAGCCCGAACGCGGTGAGCTGGCCGGGCGCGGTGCCCGAACACTCGAAGATGAACCACTCGGTCGACGGGAGGCCGTTCTTCCTTGCGAAGTCGACGATCGCCGCCTTGATCGCGCGGGCGTCGAGTTGCCGGCTGTTCAGCGTGAGGGCGGCGCCGTGCCCGGCGATCGCCTCGAGCTTCGCGTCGTCGACGTCGATCGCGACGACCTTTGCGCCGCTGGCGTGGGCGATCTGCACGCAGTAGCCGCCGACGCCGCCGGCCCCGATCACGACCGCCAGGCTGCCGGGGCGCACGCCGGCGCGCCGCACCGCCTGGTACGGCGTGGTGAGCGCGTCGGCGACGATCGACACTTCGGACAGCGTCAGCCCCGCCTTGGCGAGCCGCGCCTCGTCGACCTCGCACAGGCCACGGCCGGGAACCACGATGTGGGATGAGAAGCCGCCCTGGATGTCGTTGCCGGGCATCTTCTGGTTGCGGCAAATCGTGCCCAGCCCGCGGCGGCACAGGTCGCATTCGCCGCAGGGCAGCACGGCGGGCACGATCACCGACTTGCCGAGCCACTGCTCGGCGCCGGCGCCCGCCGCCACGACGCGCCCGCTGATCTCGTGGCCGAGCGCCAACGGCAGCGGGTGGTTGGTGCGCACGCCGTCGTAGAAGTAGCCGAGATCGGTGTGGCAGACGCCGCAACCGGCCACCGCCACCACGACCTCGCCGTCGCCGGCCGTCGCCGAAAATGCGGCACGCTCGAGCGGCGTATTGACCGCATTCATCAGCCAGCGATGCGCTTCGATGCTCATTGTTTCGCGGCCTCCTGTGCCGTACCCTGTTCCTTCTTCGCGCCCCGCATCGCGCCTGCTTTTCGGGGTTGACCGGCCTGTTGTCGCCGTTTATTCTTGTATTGTGGTACCGAAATACTGTTATCTGGTCAGGATGTTGTAGCAGGCCCGTTTCGGGTGCCTTGATCTGCATCAAACCCGACATTCCACGCCCTCGACGGACAATCGAACCCCACGCGAGCGAGCCCACCTTGAAGCCCGAACCCAACGACACATCGCAGCAGCGCGCCGCTGCATCGAGCATCTCCATCGCCATGGCGGGAAGCGGCGGCAGCGGCGTCATGACGGCCGGCAACCTGCTGCTCGACGCCGCGGCGAAGGCCGGCCTCTACGGCCTGATGGTGCGCACCAGCGGGCCGCAGATCCGCGGCGGCGAGGCGGCCGCGCTGCTGCGCCTGGCGCGCACGCAGACCGAGTCGCTCGACGACGGCTTCGACCTGCTGCTGGCGATCGACTGGCAGAACATCAACCGCTTCGCCGACGAGATCCCGATGCGCGCCTCCGGCGTGCTGGTGGGCGACTCCGACGAGGGCGAGCCGCCCGCGGTGTTCCTGGCGGGCGGGGCGCGCTTCGTGTCGCTGCCGTTGAAGAAGATGGCCAAGGCCATTCCCGGCAGCTGGACCAACATGGTCGCGCTGGGAGTCGCCGGCGCGCTCGCCGGCGTCCCGACCGATGCCCTCGAAGACGCGCTGCGCGCCTCCTGGAAGCGCGCCGACACGGCGTTGCAGGCGAACCTTCAGGCGCTGCGCGCCGGCGTCGACGCGGCCGCCGGCATCGACGGCATGCCGCGCATCGCCGCCGGCGAAGCCTCGACGGAGAAGCGCTGGCTGCTGAGCGGCAACGAAGGCGCCGGCTTCGGTGCGCTGCGCGGCGGCATCCGCTTCGTGGCCGCCTACCCGATCACGCCGGCCACCGAGCTGCTCGAGTGGATGGCACCCGCGCTGACCAAGGTGGGCGGTACGCTGCTGCAGGCCGAGGACGAGCTCGCGTCGATCAACATGATCGTCGGCGCGTCGTTCGGCGGCGTGCCCTCGCTGACCGCCACCGCGGGGCCCGGCCTGGCGCTGATGACCGAGGGCATCGGGCTGGCCGTCAGTGCCGAGGTGCCGGTCGTGATCGTCGACGTCATGCGCGGCGGCCCGTCCACCGGCATTCCGGCCAAGAGCGAGCAGAGCGACCTCTCCTTCGCGGTAAGCGGGCTTCACGGCGACGCCCCGCGCCTCGTGCTCGCGCCCACGTCGATCGCCGACTGCGTGGCCACGACGCAGTGGGCAGTCGAGCTCGCCGAGGCGATGCAGGCGCCGGCGATCGTCCTGTCCGACCAGTTCATGGGCCAGTCGCGCGCGATCGTCGACCGCCCGGCCGACCCCGGCTTCGTCGCGAAGCGCCTCGTCGCCGAGGCCGACAGTCCCGACTTCAAGCGCTACCGCAATACCGAATCCGGCGTCTCGCCGATGGCGATCCCCGGCACGCCGGGCATCGTCTACACCGCCGACGGCCTCGAGAAGAACGAAGGCGGCATTCCGAGCAGCCAGGCGCGCGACCACTACACGCAGCTCGACAAGCGCGAACGCAAGCTGATGCAGTACGACTACGGCCCGTGGTGGGCCGACCTCGAGGGCGAAGGCGACGTCGCGGTGATCACCTTCGGTTCGGTGACCGACGTCGCGCGCGAGGCGCTCGCCCGCCTCGCCGCCCAGGGCGTGAAGGCGCGGCTGATCGCGCTGCGCCTGCTGGCACCGGCGCTGCCCGAGCGGCTCGAGCAGGCGCTCGAGGGCGTGCGCCGCGTGCTGGTGGTCGAGCAGAACCACTCGGCGCAGCTGTTCCGCTACCTGCGCGCGATGTACGACCTGCCCGGCAAGCCGGCCAGCTTCCACCGCCCCGGCCCGCTGCCGATGCGCCCGGCCGAGCTCGCGAAAGTCATTCTCGATTGGAGACAGCAATGAACGAGGCGGTCACGGCTCCCGCGCCACTCACGGCGCAGAGCTACAAGTCGTCGTACAAGCCGATCTGGTGCCCCGGATGCGGCGACTACTCGGTGCTCGGGTCGGTCACCAAGGCGCTGGCGATGGTGCAGGTGCGGCCGGAGAACGTCGCGGTGGTCTCCGGCATCGGCTGCTCGTCGCGCATCCCCGCGTATACCTCGTGCTATGGCTTCCACGGCGTGCACGGGCGCTCGCTCGCCGCGGCCACCGGCCTGAAGGTCGCGCGCCCGGACCTCACGGTGCTGGTCGCCGGCGGCGACGGCGACGGCTACTCGATCGGCGGCAACCACTTCCTGCACGCGTGCAGGCGCAACGTCGACCTCACGTACATCGTGATGGACAACCACGTCTACGGGATGACCAAGGGCCAGCCCTCGCCGACCACCGAGCCCGACTGGGACTCCAAGCTCTCGCCCGGCGGCACCGGCGTGCGCTCGTTCCACCCGCTGGTGATCGCGCTGGCCTCGGGTGCCAACTTCGTCGCACGCGCGTTCTCGGGCGACCCGAACGGCACCGCCGAGATCATCGCGCAGGCGATCCGTCACCCGGGCTTCTCGTTTATCGAGATCCTCAGCCCGTGCGTGACCTTCCGTCCCGAGCAGCGCACCTGGAAGGAGCAGGCCCACCCGGCGCCGGTCGGCCCGACCGACG
>CALMSQ010000237.1:0-13717 GCA_937872345.1 uncultured Burkholderiales bacterium
GGTGGCGCTGACCTACAAAGATGCCTCCGGCCGCGAGTCAGGCGCGTCACCTACCAGTGTCGTACAGGTGGTTGAAGGCGGGGGCATTGCCCTGAGTGGTATGTCTGCAGCGTATGTCACCCGCGTTTATGTTACGCCAGCCAACGGTGATGTGCTGTACTGGGCGCACGACATGCCTGTCGGCGCAGCGAGCTCTTACGTCGGGGCGCACCAGCCGGGGAAGATGGCGACCACCCAGCATATGCGCCCTCCGGAGCCTTGCACCCTCCTTGAGTCCTACAACGGGCGCATCTACGGCGCCGTGGGCAACGCGCTGCTGGCGACGCAGGCAAGGCTGCGGCGGACGCTGGCGCGCCGGCCGAGCCCGAGACCGTCAAGAAGGGCATGTGGGGCGTGGCGCGCTTCGCCGACCTGCTGCAGACGATCTCCGGGATCGTGAGCGACGCCGACTTCGAGGCGCAGTACGAGCAGGACAACTCCCCGCTGCCCGAGCAGCTTCGCGAGTGGCTGAAGGCCGGCGCCGCGATCTTCGCGGCCATGGCGCAGGAAGAGGTCGACGAGCTGCTCGCCCAGCACGCGCCCAAGCAGGCCGCAGCCGAGCCGGCCGACCTGGCGAAAGGTTCCGCGCCGGCAGCCCAGGGTCAACCGGAGGACCTGCGCAAGGTCGTCGGCGAGCTCGCCGAGTTGGTGAAGGGGCAGGCCGAGCGTCTGGAGAAGCAGGACGCCGAGATCAAGGCGCTCAAGGCGCAGCCTGCGCCGGCCAAGGCCGTGCTGCGCGTCGTCGACAAGTCGGCCGACGTCGACCCGCAGCGCCCGACCGAGCCCGAGCCCGTGCGCAAGTCCGACGGCTCGATCGACGAGGTCGCCAGCGAGATCAAGAAGGTTCACGCATCCGGTGGACGGCCGCTCTGGCCGTCTGGTCAGTAACGCAACCAGCAGTCTGTGCAATCGACAGGCCCGCTTCGGCGGGCCTTTTTCATGCCGCGTGCGCGGCGAAGGGAAGGAAACCATGGGTGCCAGCAACGTCAACGAGCTCATCGAGGCGATGAAGCTCGCGCAGTCCAAGTCGTCCGAGGCGATCACGAAGAACTTCACGCAGCCGGGCAGCGCCACTGCCGGCCTGCAGGGGTACGACCTCGAGGCGCCGTCGAAGAAGCTCTATCCGGTCCTCACGCCGCTGCGCAACACCATCCCCCGCGTGGGTGGCGGCTTCGCGATCCAGGCCAACTGGAAGGCCGTGACCGGCATCAACACCACCCGCGTGCGCGCCGGCGTCTCCGAGGGCAACCGCGGCGGACAGGTGAGCCACTCGTTCGCGGAATACCTCGCCGCCTACCGCGGGATCGGCCTGGAGAAGTCGGTGACGTTCGAGGCCGAGTACGCCGGCCAGAACTTCGAGGATCCGCGCGCGCTCGCCGTCACGCAGACGCTGCAGTCGCTGATGATCGAGGAGGAGATGATCCTGCTGGGCGGCAACACGTCGCTCGCGCTGGGCACCACCCCGACGCCGACGGCCACCGGTGCGACCACCGGCGGAGCGCTCGCCGCGGCCACCTACTCGGTGATCTGCGTCGCGCTCACGCTCGAGGCCTACTGGGACGTGGCGGGCCTGAACAACGGCATGACCGGCCAGTCGTTCAATGCAGCGACCGCGCAGGTGCGCGCGTCGATCACCCGCACCAATGCGGATGGTTCGAGCGACACCTTCGGCGGTGGCGCGGCGCAGAAGTCGGCGGCGGCCTCGGCCACCGTGGCCTCGGGTTCGACCGGCAGCGTCTCGGCCTCGGTGACGCCGGTGCGCGGTGCGTACGCCTACGCCTGGTACTTCGGTGCCGCCGGCGCGGAGAAGCTGGTCGCGGTCACGACCATCAACAGCGTGCTCATCACCGCGGCTGCCGACTCGGGCGCGCAGACGGCGGCGAGCCTGCCCTCGGCGGACAACTCGACCAATGCGCTGGAGTTCGACGGGCTGCTCACGATCATCGGCAAGTCGGCGCTGAACAGCTACTACAACGCGCTGGCCACCGGCACGCCGGGCACCGGCACGACGCCGACGGCGACCGCGGGCGGGATCACCGAGATCGACGCGGCCCTCGCCTACTGGTACGACCGCTACCGCCTGCAGCCGGACAAGATCTACTGCAACTACCGTCAGTTCCAGAAGATCACGAACCTGATCCTCGGGTCGTCCAATCCGGGCGTGCTGTTCACCGTCGACGTCGAGTCGCCGGCGATCGCCCTGGCGGGTCGCAACGTGGGCAAGTACCTCTCGCCGATCACCGGCGAGGTGCTCGACCTCGTGGTGCACCCGAACATGCCCCCGGGCACGATCATGTTCCGCACCACGCGCGTGCCAGCGTACCTCGACGGCGTGCAGGACCTGAACCGGGTGCGCACCCGCCGGGAGTACTACCAGATCGAGTGGCCGCTGCGCTCGCGCAAGTACGAGTACGGCGTCTACGCCGACGAGGTGCTGCAGAGCTACTTCCCGCCCTCGCTCGGGGCCATCACCAACATCGCCTGACCGCGGGCGTCACCGCGTCTCCTCTGATCGCCTGACGGGCGGTCTTCGCACGGCGGGCGCCTTCGGGCGCTCGCCGGCTTTTCCACAGGGAAGCACACCATGAAATACAAGTGCCCGAAGGGCGTGACCAGCGTCTCGGTGGGCGGCGACGCCTACAACGTGGGCCGCGGCGGGATCGTCGAGATCCCGGACGAGAAGAACGTCGTCGCGATGCTCGCGCCGCACGGGATCGTGCCGGTGGACGACACGCAGGCCGCGAAAACCAAGGCCGACGAGACCGGCGAAGACGCGCAGCCTGGCGAGCCCGGCGCTGGCACGCCGGACGACGACGCGGGCGCCACCGAGTAATCGGCCGTGGCCGACCTGATCACGCTCGAGGAGCTGCAGTCGTACATGACGCGCAGCGGCGCGGCCGCGCCCTCGGACACGACGCTGCTCAAGGCGCTGATCGCGCGCACCAGCGAGGCAGTCGCGGGCTACCTGCAGCGCGACCTGATTTCGGCCGCGCGCACGCAGGTGAGCAGTGGTCGGGGCGGCTACACCATGCCGTTCGATCAGTGGCCGGCGACAGCGGTGACCTTGGTGCTGGTCAACGGCCAGGCTGTCCCGCCGGCGCCGGACGATATCCAACCCGGGTACGTCTTCGACGAGATCGCGCTGTCCCGGCGTGGCTACACCTTCGCGCGCGGCGTGATGAACGTGCGCCTCGTCTACACCGCCGGCTATGCCGAGGGGCCGCAGGACGTGAAGCAGGCGGTCTGCGAGCTCGTCGCGCTGCGCTTCAAGGAGCGCGACTGGATCGGAGTGTCGAGCAAGACGCTGGCCGGCGAGACGGTGAGCTACACGCAAACCGAGATGCGCGGATCGGCGAAGAAGCTGCTCGATCGCTACCGCAGGGTGGCGCGATGATCAAGGGGTTCGTCCGTGGCGACAAGGAGGTCGTCGCCTACTTCGCGCGGATCCCGGGCGATGTGCGCTCACAGCTGCGCTTCGCGGTCGGCCGCCTGGTGCTGCGCCTGCAGCGCAAGATCCAGCAGGAGAAGCTCACCGGCCAGGTGCTCAAGGTGCGCACCGGCACGCTGCGCCGCTCGATCTCGCACGCGGTGGTCGAGCAGGGCGACGCGATCGTTGGCACGGCCAGCACCAACGTCGAGTACGCGCGGGTGCACGAGTTCGGCTTCAAGGGCCCGATGCCCGTCAAGTCGCACGTGCGCCTGGTCAAGCAGGCGTTCGGGCGAGAGCTGAAGACGCCCGTCTGGGCCACGGTCGGCGCGCACACGCGCAACGTCGATCTGCCGGAGCGCTCGTTCATGCGCAGCGCGCTCGCCGAGATGGCTCCGGAGATCGAGGAGGAGCTGCGCCGCGCCGTCGAGGCAGGGGTACGGCAATGACCGGCCCGGTTCGCGAACCGGTGATGACGGCGCTGTTCGAGCGCCTGAGCGGCGCCGCGCGATTCGTGACCGCGTCCCGGCGGCTGCGGCACTGGTCGGACGTCGCGCCCGAGGACCAGCCGGCGCTGTTCATGGCGCAGCGCTCCGGGGGCGTGTTGGAGCGCGTGCGCGGCCAGCCGGCCAAGCTCACGCTGCGCGCCGACGTCTACGTCTACGCGCACACGACCGATGGGACGGCGCCCGCCACGACCCTCAATGACCTGCTCGACGCGATCGCCGACGCGCTCGAGCCCGATCCGCACCCGGGGGTCCAGACGCTGGATGGCCTGGTGCATCACTGCTGGATCGACGGCGACATCGAAACCGACGAAGGCACGCTGGGCGACCAGGCCGTGGCCATCGTTCCCATCACCATCATCGTCAACCGTTAACCGCGGCGCGCGAGCGCGCATCCCCAGGAGGTTCATCATGTCGCAATACGTGTTCGGCTCGGGCGTGCTGTGGGGCACTCCGCTGACCGATTCGGCCGGCAACACCATCGCCAACCCAACGCCCGTGATCTTCGGCGTCCTGCAAGAGGCATCGGTCGACATCAGCTTCGAGAACAAGACGCTGCACGGGCAGAACCAGTTCCCGGTGGCGGTCGGCCGCGGCAAGGGCAAGGTGAGCGGCAAGGCCAAGGCGGCGAAGATCAACGGCGCGATCCTGAACAACATCGTCTTCGGGCAGACGGTGACCAACGGGATCCAGTCCGCGGTCTACGACACGACCGGCGCGACGATCCCGGCCACGCCCTTCACGATCACGCCCACCATCCCCGGTTCGGGCACCTGGCTGGCCGATCTGGGCGTCGTCGGCCCCAACGGCGAGGTCTTCACGAAGGTGGCCTCGGCGCCGACGGCGAACCAGTATTCCGTCGCGGCCGGCGTCTACACGTTCGCGGCGGCCGACACCGGCAAGAAGGTCTTCATCAGCTTCAGCTACACCGGGACCAGCACGACGGCGCCGAAGTCGACGGTGACGAACCAGCTCATGGGCTACGCGCCGACCTTCAAGGCGGACCTGTACATGCCGTACAACGGCAAGAGCCTGCTGCTGTCGCTGCCGGCGTGCATCTCCACCAAGCTCACGATGGCCACGAAGCTGGACGACTTCATGGTGCCCGAATTCGACTTCGAGGCGTTCGCCGACGCCAGCGGCAACGTTCTGTCGTGGGCGACCTCCGAATGAGCGAAGTCGTGCGCATCAAGGGCACCGAGGTGGAGATGGGCGGCGAGACGTTCGTCGTCCCGCCGCTCAATCTCGCATCGCTCGAGCAGCTCGAGGACCGGCTGGCCGCCTTCACCGGCGACGTCTTCAAGGCCGAGCAGCGCGCGATAGCGATCGACGCGACGCTCGCGGCGCTGCGCCGCAACTACCCGGACATGACCCGCGAGCGGCTTGCCGAGCTGCTCGACGTGGGCAACATGGCCCGGGTCGTCGCGGCGGTCATGGGCGTCTCGGCGATCCCCGAAGGGCGGGCGGACGCCTCGGGAAACGCCCCGGCGGGGTAGTCGGCTGGCCGGCGATCATCGCCGACGTCTGCGCCGCCACCGGCTGGACGTGGGATTACGTCGCCGAGCACCTCGATCTGCCCCGCCTGAATGCCCTGTACGCGTACTGGGCCGAGCATCCGCCGCTGCACGTCATGGTCGCCGCCTTCATGGGCATCAAGGCGAGCCCGAAGGTCCCGGAGAACGCCGACCTGCAGGCCGAGCGGCTGATCGCCGAGCTGTCCATGTTCCCGCAGCCATCGCACCCGAGATGACATGAGCAACCCCGAAGTCGCCGTAGGCGTACGCGCCGATACCGCCTCGCTCGCGCCCGGCATGCAGCAGGCTGCGAGTGTGGTCGAGCAGGCCGCGCAGCAGATGCGCGAGTCGTTCGAGCAGACCCGGGAGCAGTCCAGCAGCGCCATGTCGCGCATGCGGGACAAGGTCAAGGCGGCGAACGACGAGATGGTGAAGTCGTTCGGCAAACTGATCGACATCAAGGGCATGGTCGTGCGCGCGCTGGGCCAGTTGGTCGGCGCGCTAGCCAGCGGCGCCTTCCTGCGGGCGTCGATCCGGGAGGTTTACGACCTGACCGACAACGCCCAGAAGCTCGGCCGCCAGCTCGGCATCACGGCCACCGAGGCCGGTGTGCTGCGCACGGCGATCGACGACGCCTACATCCCGGCCGACCAGTTCGACGCGGCGGTGCGCGGCCTCACGCTGCGACTGCGCACCAACCGCGACGAGATCGAGGCGATGGGGGTGCGCACGCGCGAAACGAACGGCGAGACGCGCAACATGCGCGACATCATGCTCGACGCGCTGCGGGCTGTGGAGAAGTACAAGGAGGGCACAGACCGCAATCTCGCTGCGCAGGTGTTCTTCGGCCGAGGGGTGAGCGACGTGTCGCGCCTGGTCGAGCTGAACAGCCAGCGCATCGACGACGCGCGCGAGAAGCAGCGCGCGCTGCAGTCCGTCGTGGGCGAGCAGAACGTACGCGCGTTCAACGCCTACAAGGCGGCCATGAACGACGCCGGCGACGTGATGAGCGCGGTGCGCAAGGTCACCGGCGAACAGCTCATGCCGATGCTCACCGACCTGGCCAACTGGTTCGCCAGCATCGGGCCCGCTGCGGTGCAGTACATCAAGACCTCGCTGGCCGAGCTCACCACGGTGATTCGGGCGGTCGGGCTCGTGGCCAACGCGATCGAGACGATCGTCGTGGCGGCGTTCGAGAGCATGGGGACGGCGCTGGCCACCTACGCCCGCGCCGCCTGGCAGGCGATCACGCTGGACTTCAAGGGCGCCGGCGAGACCCTCTCGAAGGGGTTCCAGTCGGTGCGCGACCGCGCCAAGGGCGTCTGGGAGGGCGTCGTCGCCGACGCCAAGGAGTTCCGCTCCAAGATCGAGGATGCCTGGTCGACGCCCACGCCGACCGCAGAAGGCAAGTCCGAGGGGAAGACCTTCCAGGACCCCATCGGGAACGACAAGCCGGCCGAATCGCAGCTCGGCAAGTACGAGGAGCTGCTCACCCGGCGCAAGAACACCTGGGACCGCATCAACGAGCTCGACGGCACGTTCTACGAGTTCGGCAAGGCGCGCGAGGCGGCCTTCTGGAAAGACATCCTCGATCACGAGCGGCTGTCACAGGAGGATCGGGTCAAGATCGAGCGGCGCTACTTCGACGCCCGCGGCGACGTGAACAAGGAGGGGCTGGCCCAGCAGGTGCTGGCCTTGCGCGCCGAGGACCAGGAGGCCGAGAAGAACTTCGGCAAGAAGGTCGAGCTGGCCCGGCGCGAGCTGGCGCTGATGCGCGAACGCTACGGCGAGCAGTCCAAGGAGGCGATCGCCGCCCAGATGCGCCTGTCGCAGATCGAGCGCGACGCTGCCAGCCAGCGCAACCAGATCACCGCCTCGCGCATCAAGTCGGCCGAGGACGAGGCCACCACTGAGGTGAAGATCGCCGAGGAGGCCGCCAAGCGCGAGTACGACCTCGGCCGCATCACGAAAGACGAGCTGCTGCTGCTGGAGGCGGAGTTCGAACAGCGCAAGTACGAGATCCGGCGCCAGGCCGCCGAGGCCGCGCTGGCGCTGGTCGACCCCGAGCGCGACCCGGTCGAGTTCGAGCGGCGCAACGAGCAGCTCCTGCAACTCGAGCGTGAGTACGGGCTACGCCGCGCGCAGTTGATGCGCCAGCAAGCGACCGAGGGCATGAAGCCGATGGCGGTCGCCGGCCGCGCCTTCGAGGCTTCGTGGGCAGCGTCGCTCGACGGACTGCTCAAGCGCACGATGACGTGGGGCGATGCCGTGCGCAACATCTTCACCGGCACGGTCTCGGCGATCATCATGGAGATCGCCAAGATTCCGGCGCGCTGGATCGTGAACATGCTCACGGAGAAGGCGATCCGGATCAAGGAGATCCTGAACAACGCGACGGTGGCCGCGTCCGGTGCGTACGCCGCGACGGCCGCGATCCCGATCGTCGGCCCGATGCTGGCGCCCGGCGCCGCGTCGCTGGCCTACGCCAACGTCTCGGCAATGACGGCGGGCATCGCGGTGGCCAGGCGCGGCTACGACATCCCTGCCGGCGTGAACCCGCTGGTGCAGGCCCACGAGCGCGAGATGATCCTGCCGGCCGAGATCGCCGAGCCGGTGCGTGAGATGGTCGCCACCGGTGGCGGGCAGCGGCGCGGGGGCGACACGTACCACATCCACGCGATGGACGCCCGCAGCTTCGAGCAGTTCTTGCGGCGCAATCCGACGGCGCTCTCGCGCGCCGGGCGCGAAGCGTACCGGGACGGGCGATAGGCGATGTCGAGCGAAGTCTTTCCGACCCTGCCTGGCCTCGGGTGGGGCGTTCGGCGCGCACCCCGGTGGAGCAGCAACCGCGCCATGACGGCCTCGGGCCGGCGCTTCGCGGTCACCTACTGGACCTATCCGATCTGGCGCTACCGCCTGAAGTTCGAGTTCCTGCGCCAGCGCCCGGGCTTCACCGAGATGGCATCGCTCGCGGGCTTCTTCAACAAGGCGTACGGGCCGTTCGACACCTGGCTCTTCAGCGACCCCGATGACAACGCGGTGTCGGCGCTGCAGTTCGGCACGGGCGACGGCACGACGCGGCAGTTCGCCCTGGCGCGCACGCTGGGCGGTTTCCTCGAACCGGTGGGCGCGAAGAACGGCGCGATCACGGTGACCGTCGACGGATCGGCCACCACCGCCTACGCGTTGATCGACGATCGGATCGTCAACTTCGACACCGCCCCGGCCGCGGGCAAGGTGCTGCGCTGGACCGGCAGCTACTACATGCGCTGCGCCTTCACCGAGGACGAGATGGACCTGTCGAAGTTCATGCGCGACCTCTGGTCGGCCGATGGCGTCGAGTTCGAGACGGTGAAGCCGTGAGGACAGATCTCGACCCGGCGCTCTCGGCGTTCTTCGCCGGCGCCACCAGGGCCTACTCCTGCGACCTCTACACCATCACGCTACTCTCGGGCGCCGTGCTGCGCTGGACGAACTCCGATCGCGACGTGCCCTACGGCGGCAACACCTTCGTCGCCGGGCCCGGCCTCGATCGGACGAAGGTGCGCATGGAGCTCGGGCTGCAGGCCGATGACATGCGGGTGACGGTCTGGCCGCGCGCCACGGACACCGCCGGCGGCGTGTCGCTGCGCAAGGCTCTGGCGCGGGGCGACTTCGACAGCGCCTCGATCCGGCTCGACCGGGGATTTGCCGCCCTGCCGTCCGACCCCCTCATCGGGGTCGTCCCGAGGCACTTCGTCGGCCGCATCTCGGTCGTGCAGAGCATCAGTGGCGGTGCCTACGAGATGACGTGCAAGAGCCCGATGGAGCTGCTCGACGCGCCGTTCCCGCGCAACGTCTACCAGCCGCAGTGCCTGAACACCCTGTACGACTCGGTGTGTCAGCTCAACCGCGCGACTTTCCGCGTCACAGGGACCGTTAGCGGAATGCCGCTCCCGAACATGAGCGCCTTCCAGTCCGATCGCGTCGAGGTGTTCGGGTGGTTCTCCGGCGGCTCGCTGCGCTTCCTGACAGGCGCCAACGCCGGCCTGTCGATGCCGGTCAAGAAGTACGAGCAGGGCGCCGGAACGTTCTATTTCCCGTGCGGGTGGCCCAACACCATTGTGGCAGGAGATACCTTCGAGGCGTGGGCGGGTTGCGACAAGACACTTTCGACCTGCGGATCGAAGTTCGCCAACACCGCGCACTTTCGCGGCCAGCCGTTCGTCCCGGCGCCCGAGACCACGATATGAGCGCAGATCTGCGAGAGCGCATCGTGCGCGAGGCGATGCGCTGGCTCGGCACGCCTCATCACCATCGCGCAGCGGTCCTGGGCGCCGGGGTGGACTGTGGGCAGCTCATGGTGCAGGTCTTCTCGGCCGTCGGCATCATCGAGCCGTTCGACACCGGGGAGTACCCGCCCGACTGGCACCTGCATCGCTCCGAGGAGCGCTATCTCGGCTTCGTGCAGCGCCACGCGCGCGAGGTCGATCGGCCCGAGCGCGGCGACCTGGTGGTGATCCGCTTCGGCCGGTGCTTCTCGCACGGCGGGATCCTGCTGAACGCGCGCGAGCTCGTGCACGCCTACGTCGGTCGGGGCGTCTGCGTCGGAGAGCTCGAGGAGTTCCGCGAGCGCGAGAAGCGGTTCTTCACGGTGGTGGGCCATGGCGGGTAAGCGCAAGTCCACCGCCAGCGTCGAGCCCAAGCTCGGGGCGCTGCGGATCCAGACCTCGATCTACGGCCTGACGATCCCTGTGGTCTTCGGGCGCAATCGGCTGCCGCTGAACCTGCTCTGGTACGGCGACTTCCGGGCGATCAAGCACACCGAGACGACCGAGACCGGCAAGGGCGGCGGCGGATCGCCGTCGCGCATCTACTACACGTACTCGGCCTCGGTGATCATGGGCCTGGCCGAGGGGCCGATCACCGGCGTGCGCACGATCTGGCGCGGCAAGGAGCGCTTCGACGGCACGCCGACGACGACCGTGCGGCAGTCACGCGCCGACGTCTTCACCGTACCGTCCGGGTCGCCCTACCAGGTCACGGTGCCCAGCGCCGCCGAATGGGTCGACGACGTCCAGGTGCGCGTGCGCGAGTGGCAGATGGACTCGGGCGTGTGGGTGACGGCGAGCCTCGTGCGCGGCGTCGACTACACCGTGGCCGCGGGCGTCTACACCTTCACCGCGGCCTGCGCGGGCTTCGTGGTCGAGATCGCATGGCTCGCCGACGTGACGACGGCGGCCACCTCGGCGCTCGGTCAGCTCGGCTTCACCCTGCGCAACGGCACGCCTGGCCAGCCGGTGTGGTCGCATCTCGCGTCGGCGCACGCCAGCGAGGCGATCGGCTACAGCGGTATCGCCTACGTGTGCGCGCAGGACTATGCCCTGAGCAACGCCGCGGAGGTCGAGAACCACAACTTCGAAGTCGACGGCGCGCTGCAGTTCTCCGACGCCTATCCGGATTGCGATCCCTCGCAGGTGATCCGCGAGGCGCTGACCAACACGCAGTACGGCATCGGATTCCCGGCGACCTACCTGTCGAGCGACACCGCCTACTCGACCTACGCGCGCGCGGCGGGCCTGATGATCTCGCCGGTCTTCAACGAGCAGCGGGCCATCCGGGAGTGGATCACCGAGATCCTCGAAGCGACGAACACCGACCCGGCGTGGAATGGCCGCGAGCTCAAGTTCCTGCCGCGCGGCGACCAGTCGATCAGCTCGGCGGTCTACGGGGCCACCTACACCCCGAACACCACCCCGGTCGCAAACCTCGGCCCGGACGACTTCATCGTCGACGCGGCTGGCGACGCGATCGAGATCGAGCGCCTGGCGACGGCGGACATGCACAACGTGGTGCGCGCGGAGTACTGCAACCGTTCGAACGCCTACAACCAGGAGCCGGTAGAGGCGGCTGACGAAGACGGGATCATGGTGCGCGGGCGCCGGCCCGAGGCGACGCAGTCGTGGCTCTTCTTCGCCGATGGACAGGCCGTGCGATCGGCCCTGCAGATGCGCGTGCAGCGCAAGCGCGCGGTGCGCGCGCGGTATCGGTTCAGGCTGCCATTTCGCTTCATCGAGCTCGAGCTGGGCGACCTCGTGACCTTGACCGACTCGCGCCACGAGATGGAGCTGGTGCCCGCGCGGATCACGTCGATCGAGGAGGGCGACGACGACGTCTTCATGCTCGAGGCCGAGGACTTCCCGATCGGGCACGCCGACGCGCCGCTCATCGCCGCCCAGCTGGGCAGCGGGTTCGCGCACAATTACAACGTCGCGCCCGGCAATGTCGCGCCGCCGGCGTTCGTCGAGGATCCGGAGAGTCAGCGCGACGTCGGCATTCGGATCCTGGTCGCCGTGTCGGGGCAGGCCGGATTCGACAGTCGCTACTGGGGCGGCTGCGACATCTACGCGTCGCTCGACGGCGGGTCGAGCTACAAGCTCGTCGGGCGGGCGGAGCAGGGCGCGCGCTACGGGTCGGTGCGCACCGGCTTCGGCGCAGGTAACGTCTCCGCGCCGATCAACCTGGCCGGGCGCGGCGGCACGCTCTTCCCGGTCAGCGCCACCGAGGCCGACGCGCTCGCGACGCTCACCTTCATCGGGTCCAACGGCGTCGGCGAGTTCGTCGCCTTCCAGGGCGCGACGCTCGACGCGGAGAACCAGTACACCCTGAGCGGGTTGCGACGCGGCCGGCTCGGGACGACGGACGCCGCGCACGCCGCCGGCGAAGACGTGATCTACATCGACTCGGCGATCGTCCGGTCGGATCCGCTCCCGGTCGAGATGATCGGCAAGACGGTGAAGTTCAAGTTCTGCTCCTTCAACGTCTACGGCGGTGGGCAGCAAGCGCTCGAGGCGGTGGCCGAGTACTCCTACACGGTCACCGGTCGCACCTATGCGCCGGAGCCGCCGGCGTCGCTCTCTGGAGCGAACGAGAAGTTCGGCCTGCGCCTGACGGTCGGACGCTCCCCGTCCGCTGACGTGGCCAGGTACGTGGTGCGCGCGGGCGCCTCGTGGGAGACCGGCACCGAAGTCGCGGAGTTCGACAGCACGTCGTTCTTGTGGAAGCCGCAGCTGATCGGCTCGGTGACCTTCTGGGCCGTCGCAGAGGACTCGTGGGGCAACCGATCCACCCCGATCTCGACCACCGTCGACGTGGCCGGCGGATTCGTGCCGGGCCTGGCGGTCTCCGTCGACGGCGATTCCGCCTTGCTGGTGTGGGAGCCGACCGTCGCGGCCTACGAGGTCTCCGACTACGAGATCCGCCGGGGCGCCGACTACGCCACGTCCGAGCTGCTCGGCTACTCGAAGACCACCTTCGACCGCCGCCGCGTCACCGGCCTCGGCACGATCCGCTACTGGGTCGCCGCGCGCGACATCAACGGCAACCTCGGTACGGCGTCGAGCGTCGATCTCCTGGTGTCGGCGCCGGCGACGCCCATCATCACCTCGGAGGGCGTCGACAACTTTGTGCTGCTCAGATGGCAGGATTGCGCGACGACGCTGCCTGTGCTGCGGTACGAGGTCTACAAGGACGGGGTGCTCAAAGGCGACAACGGCGACGGGCGCTTCGCGGTGCTCTTCGAACAGTCGGCCGGTGACTACAGCTACTCGGTCAAGGCGTACGACTCTGCGGGCAACGTCAGCGCGTCCGGCGCGATCACTGTTCGCGTCTCGGCGCCGCCCGACTACGTGCTGCGCGACTCGTTCGACTCGACGCTGGCCGGGACTCTGACCAACGGCTACCTGATCGACGGCCGGCTGCTCATGCCGATGTATGTCGAGACGGACGCGGCGCACACCACGCGCATCGGGGTCTCGACCGACGCGGCCGCAGCGAGTGCCGGCTACGACAAGTGGTGGGAGCCCGGGCACACCACCTCGAGCTACGTCGAGGATTTCGACCTCACGCTGCTGACCGATCCCTCGACCATCACCGTCACGCCGACGACGGAGGTGATCCAGGGCGCGCCCTCGGTCGCCTACGAGATCAAATGCTCGACGACGGGAGCGTTCGCGGGCGAAGAGCAGACCTACAGCGGATCGCAGGTCTATGCGGGCACGGCGTTCCGCTACGTCCGCGTGAAGCTCACGGTGACCGGCGCGGGCGCCGACGACCTGCTGGCGATCTCGGCGATCAATGTCAAGGTGGCGACGAAGCTCAAGACGGAGACGGGCATCGTCAACGTCGCGGCCAACCCGACGACGGTCACGACCTCTGGCGCGATCCAGAAGATCCTCGGCATCGCGTTGACG
>CALMSQ010000238.1:0-4049 GCA_937872345.1 uncultured Burkholderiales bacterium
TGACGCGTCAGGTCCCCGACCGGCATGCCCATCTCCGCCTGCTTGAGCACCGCCACGATCTGCTCGACCGAAAACCGACTCTTCCTCACGACAAACCCCTCCCTCTTCCAAAGGACAGTTTGCCGAAAAACTAACGTTCAGCGCTGACCAAGATTCCGGACGCAGATCACGGTTCCTCCGCGTTACGTCGAGTCCGTTCCACCACGGGCGCACCACATTACTGTTCGGGAGGCCATGCGCGTTCGGTTGCTGTAGCCATCTGCGAGCGACTTCGCCGGGAATCTCAAACGGCCCGGTCTTCTGGATGCCAAGATACGCGGTGTTCGCATTCTCACGCAGTGCGCGCGCGACACTATGGTCAACTCCATTCCCTCCCGGCTCGCGGGCCGTCAGGTCAGGAAAGACACGATCCACAGGGGCACCATTCAGGCGGGTCGTGCGCCCGCGAGCGACACCTCCGAAGCACACGATGCTCACGCGAACCGCTGCGCCCTCGTTGATCGAGTTCTCATCGCTCCAAGCGTCGAAGATCTGTCCGGATTGCACGACTCGGTCGAGCACCTTCCGGTTTCGCCCTCGGCGAATCGAGTTGGTGGCAACCAGGTCCGCGACTTTCGCAGTGCCATCAGAGATCGCCGCACGCGCCTTCGCGAACCAGTACGTCACCAAGTCCGCGCCGCCCGGCACGCGACCCGCGTACCGCTTGCGCAGTGCTTCTGTGTCCTCGTGTCCGAGCCCGTCGCGCATCATCTTCCCGCCAAGGAACGGCGGATTCCCGATGATCGCATCGACCGTCGGCCACTCGGGCTCGGTGCCGTCGTCGTTGAGCACCGCGTCGCGGCACTCGATGGTCTGCAGCGGCTGCAGGATCGGGTTCTTGGTCGGCTGCACTCCGTGCCGCAGCATCCACTGGATCTCGCCAATCCAGACCGTCAGGCGAGCAAGCTCGGCCGCGTAGGCGTTCAGTTCGATGCCGTGGACGTTCTGCACCCCAGTGTTCATCCCGGTGAAGCCGCGCGGCATCCCGAGTTCCTCGGCTTCGAGCGCCGCCCGGTGCTCGATGTCCTTCAGCGTCTGCAGCGCCAGGTAGAGGAAGTTGCCGCTGCCGCAGGCAGGGTCGAGCACGCGGTACTCGCCCAGGCGGTGCATGAACCCCTGCAGGGTCTGCTCGGCCTCCTTGCGCGCCTTCGTCCTGGTGGCGGGCGCCTTCGCCTTGTCAGCCTTCTCCAGCGACGCCTTGATCGCGGCCCGGCTGGCCGCCCATTCGTCCAGCAGCGGCTCCTTGATCACCGGGTTGACGATCCGCAGGATCGAGCCGGCGTCGGTGTAGTGGGCGCCCAGCTGCGCGCGCTTCGACGGGTCCAGGTCGCGCTCGAACAGCGTCCCGAAGATCGAGGGCTCGATCGACGACCAGTCGAGCTTGGCGGCCTCCAGCACGTCGTCGATGTCGTCGAGCGTGAGCGGCAGCGCGTCGTCGTTGTCGAAGAGCTCGCCGTTGAACCAGTCGATGTACTCGGGGCCGAAGTTGCCTCCCTTTTGCATGACGCGGAAGAGGTCGCGCAACATCGACTCGGCGGTCTCGGGGCGCCTGCGGGTGGCCTCCAGGGCGCGGGGGAAGATGTTCGCGTTGAGTAGGCCAGCGTCCTCGGCGAACAGGCAGAAGACCATCCGATTCAGGAAGTGCGCCACCCGGTGCGCGTCGTAGCCTCGGTCGCGCAGCTTCTGGGCTAGGCTCGCGAACCGGCCGGCAGCGCGCTGGGTGACCTCCTCGGTGGTGATGCCAGGGCGAAGCCGCTCGGGATCTGTGAAAGCCCACCGGAGCACCTGCAGGTACTCGGGCTCGGGCAGCTTCTCCAGCGGGATTTCGTGAACCGTTGGGACCGTGTTCGTCCAATTGGTGTGGACGACGATCTGGTCCATGTCGGAGACGATCAGGAGCGGCGGGTTCTCCAGGGCCGGCGCATACCGCTGCAGCTGCGCGAAGGCGGCGTTGAGATCCTTGCCCTTGCCCTTGTACTCCCAGCCGAAGTGCTTTCGCATCCAGACGTCCGCCCAGCCGTCGCCGCCGGTCGTCTTGGTGGCGCCCTTCTCGAAGCAGTACCACTCGCCCTTCGGGTCGGCATCTTCAGGGGTCGGCTCGCCGAGTATGTGGCAGAGATCGCGGAAGTGTGCCTGGGCGGCGGATCGCTCCTTCAACTCGATCCGGCGCCACTTCTTGACGAACTCAACCGCAGTGCTGGGTGCCGACATCCTCTTCGCGCGAGCGGAGTGCTCGGGCGGCCTTTGGTCGTTGCTGTGCTGCGGCGACTGTATCGACCGATCCGGGGCGGTCAACGCGGCCAGCGGCGGGCGCGTCGTGCCCTCCCGCACCACCCGCCCCGCTCGCCCGTCGGGCCAGACGAGCAGGGCGGCGCCCGACTCGGGGAGCACCAGGAGGTGGACGTCGTCGTCGTCGGCCATGCGCGCAGAATGCGCGCGGCGGCGTGCTGGTGTCGATCGGCCGGGTGGTCTAGGTCGGCTGGGTCCTCTATCCATTGAACCAGACCGATCGCTCGGGCGCCGCGAGGCCGAGCAGCAGGCCGCGGTGTTCCTCGCGCTGCTCTGCGCAGAGGCGTATTTTCAGGCGAGGCGAAGCCGCTGTCTGTAATCAAAGTTGCAGGCCCCCGCAACCACATTCCCGGTGACCGGGGCTCGCGGCTACACTGAAGTGGCCGCACTCCACAGCCCCCGTCGCCCGCCCCCATGACCACGCGTCCGTTGCCGGTGCTCTCGATGCTCGAGGCGAGGGTGCTCGCCGTCCTCGTCGAGAAGGAACGCACCGTTCCCGACACCTACCCGATGACGCTCAATGCGATCACCGCCGGTTGCAACCAGAAGAGCAGCCGGCAGCCGGTGATCGAGGCCTCCGACACCGAGGTGCAGGCCGCGCTCGACTCGCTGCGCCATGCCTCGCTGGTGATCGAATCGAGCGGCGGCCGGGCGATGCGCTACGCGCATAACGCCCGGCGCGTCCTCGACATCCCGGCCGAGGCGGTCGCGCTGGTCGCGACGCTGGTTCTGCGCGGGCCGCAGACGGCAGGCGAGTTGCGCATCAACTGCGAGCGCCTGCATCGCTTCGCCGACATCGCGTCGGTCGAGGGGTACCTTCACGAGTTGGCGGCCCGTGCCGCGGGCCCGCTGGTGGCCGAGTTGCCGCGCCAGCCCGGTGCGCGCGAGACGCGCTGGGCGAGCTTGCTCGGCGGGCCGTTGCCGGGCGGTCCGGCGCCGAACGAAACGGCGCCGAACGAAACGGCGCCGGCCGCGCAGACCGGGGCCAGCGCTCGGGTCGCGTCCGGCGCCCGCGCAGTGCCCGAGGGCGGTGCGTCGCAGGCGACGTCGGCCGCCGAGCCGACACCGGGCAAGCTCGCGGCGCTCGAGGCGAACCTCGCGCGACTCGAGCGCGACGTGCAGGCGCTGAAGGCGACGGTCGCGCGCCTCTGCGAGGAACTCGGTGTAAAAACCTGATTCCGGCGCTATGATGGGCCGGATCCGCGTGGCAGCCGGGGGTCGGGCGCATGAGCAGCAACCTTCCGAAGAATTTCCCGGGTCGCCCGGCATCGGCGCCGACGCCTTCGGAGGTGCCGGCTCCCGCGCCCTCTGCAGCGCTTCCCAAGAACTTCACTCCCGAGATGGCGCGCGCCGCGGCCGCGCTGCAGGCCGGCGCGGCAACCGCCGCCGGACAGGCGCCGTCGTCGGGCGCCGCGGCGGCAGAACAGCCGGCTGCGCAGGCACGGGGGCAGGCCGCAATGCCCGGCGGCCCCGAAGTGACGCGCGGCGAGATCGCCGACCACTTCGCGCAGCGCATCGTGCGCATGGTCGACGCGCACCGCGGCGATTCGTCGCGCCCCAGGCTCTACGCGATCGAGTTCCCGTTCACCGACTTCGAGTTCGACGTCGCCTATGCGCTGGCGGGCCGTCTGGGCGCGACGCTGTCGGCGAGCGACGCGGCCGTCGACGATGACGAGCCCGCCCGACCGCTGGTGATGCTCGACCGCGTGCTCAACAACCCG
>CALMSQ010000239.1:0-5246 GCA_937872345.1 uncultured Burkholderiales bacterium
GATGCGGGTCTTGATGAAGACCAGCTCTTCGCGCAGGACGGCGGGGTCTCCGCCCAGCGCGAGCCGGCGCACGATCGCTTGAATCGACGACATGGGCGGCTATGTTACGCCGATCCCGGCGCGCCGCGCGTGCCTGCTCCGGCCGGCGGGCCCCGAACGTGACGAAGTGCCTGCCGCCCGCCTCGACCCCGAGCAGCCGCCCTGTCGCGGGCCGCGTGCCTGCCCGACAGGGATAACCCGAACCGGGCTTCGTCGTCGTATTGCGTAGCCCCTGTCTGGCGAATTACGATGCATCCTCTTTGCCGGCACCGATCACAACGAGGAGGAGACCCCATGACCGAGTCCCAGAACGTGGCAGCCGAGACGACCAAACCGAAGCGCCGCAAGTTCCTGACCGGAGCGGCAGGCGCCGCCGGCGTCGCGGCAGTCGGCTTCCCGATGATTTCCGTCGCGCAGTCCCCGATCGTCCTCAAGATGCAGGGCGCCTGGGGCGCGAAGGACATCTTCAACGAGATGGCCGAGCAGTACGTGCAGCGCGTCAACGAGATGTCCGGCGGCAAGCTGCGCATCGACTATCTGGTCGCCGGTTCGGTCGTGAAGCCCTTCGAGGTGATGGACGCCACCAGCAAGGGGGTGATCGACTGCTGCCACCAGGTCGCGGTCTACTGGTACGGCAAGAGCAAGGTCGCGTCGCTGTTCGGCTCCGGACCCGTCAACGGCTGCGACGCCAACCAGATGCTGGCGTGGATCCATCGCAAGGGCACGCCGCTGTACGACGAGCTCGTCGCCAAGCTCGGGCTGAACGTCGTCGCGTTCTTTGCGATGCCGATGCCGACGCAACCCCTGGGATGGTTCAAGAAGCCGATCAAGGGCGCGGCCGACCTCAAGGGGTTCAAGTATCGCACCGTGGGCCTGGCCGCCGACCTGATGCAGGACATGGGCCTGAAGGTCACCCAGCTGCCGGGCGGAGAGATCGTGCCGGCGATGGAACGCGGCGTGATCGACGCGTTCGAGTTCAACAACCCGACTTCCGACCGCCGGTTCGGCGCGCAGGACGTCGCGAAGAACTATTACATGGGTAGCTATCACCAGGCCATGGAGTTCTTCGAGATCGACTTCAACAAGAAGCGCTACGAGTCGCTGCCGAAGGAGCTCCAGGCGATCCTGAAGTACGCAGCCGAGGCGGCCTCCACGGCCAACTACGCGCTCGCGATGGACCAGTACTCCGTCGACCTGCAAGAGCTCAAGACCAAGGACAAGGTCAACGTGCTGCGCACGCCGAAGGACGTCTTCGCGGCACAGCTCGCCTCGTGGGACAAGCTGGTCAAGAAGCTCTCCGACGAGGATCCGTTCTTCAAGAAGGTCTGGGAGTCGCAGAAGGAGTGGGCCAAGCGGGTCGGCTACTACCACTTCTTCAACAACGCCGACTACCAGCAGGCCTACGAGCACCTGTACGGCAAGCTCGGATTCTGATCGGCGGCGCCCGCGTCTGGACGACCCGGGCGAAATGGCGGCGCAGCGATGCGCCGCCTTTTTTGATGGATCGCCGCCGGTCCCGCATCACCCGAAAGGCCAGCCATGCTCCAGAAATTCCTGTTCACCATCGACCGCTTCAGCATGGCCGTCGGCCACGCGTTCGCCTGGAGCATCCTGATCCTCACGCTGGGGACTTCGTACGAGGTCTTCATGCGCTACGTGCTGAACGACCCGACCAGCTGGGCGTTCGACATGAGCTACATCCTCTACGGAGGCCTGTTCATCATGTCGGGGGCGTACGCGCTGTCGCGCAACGCACACGTGCGTGGAGACGTGGTCTTCCGGCTGCTCAAGCCGCGCGTGCAGGCCACGATCGAGCTGATCCTCTACATCATCTTCTTCTATCCGGGCGTCACGTCGCTCATCGTGGCGGGCTACGGTTACGCGCACGACTCGTTCGGCTACAAGGAGGTCAGCGTCAACAGCCCGGTCGGCGTGCCCATCTGGCAGCTCAAGGCATTGATCCCGCTCGCGGGGACGATGCTCTTCATCCAGGGCATCGCGCAGGTCATCCGCTGCATCATCACCATCCGAACGGGACGATGGCCGAGGCAGCTGCACGACGTGGAGGAGCTCGAGACCGCGATCCAGCACCAGCACGAAAGAAAGGCCGAGACCGCTGCCGGGAGAACCGCATGAGCAATCCGCAGCTCGCGCTTGTCATGCTCGGCGCGTTCATCTTCATCATCCTGCTGGGGTTCCCCATCGCGTTCACGCTGATGGCGATGGGGGTGATGTTCGGCTTCTACGCCTACTACGTGCCCGGGCAGGAGTTCTTCGACAACCGCGTGTTCTACCTGCTGTCGCAGAACACGTTCAGCATCATGAACAACGACGTGCTGACAGCCGTGCCGTTATTCCTGTTCATGGGCTACATGATAGAAAGATCGAACATCCTCGATCGCCTGTTCTACAGCCTGCAGGTTTCCCTGCGGATGATCCCGGGGGCGATGGCGGTCGCCGCGCTGGTCACCTGCGCACTGTTCGCAACCGCCACCGGCATCGTCGGCGCGGTCGTCACGCTGATGGGGCTTCTAGCGTTCCCGGCGATGCTGAAGGCCGGCTACGACCAGAAGCTCTCGTCGGGAGTCATCTGCGCCGGGGGAACGCTGGGCATCCTGATCCCGCCCTCGATCATGCTGATCGTCTACGGCGCGACTTCGGCCGTGTCGGTCGTCAAGCTCTACGCCGCGGCGATCATTCCCGGCTTCCTGCTCGCGGGCCTTTACGTGGTCTACGTCATCGCACGGGCGGTGATGAACCCCAGCCTGGCGCCGAAGCTGCCACGCACGGAAACCGACATCCCGTGGACCAAGGTAGTCGTCCTGCTCGCACAGGCGTTCATCCCGCTGGCGGTGCTGATCCTGTCGGTCCTGGGCGCGATCCTGTTCGGGCTGGCCACGCCGAGCGAGGCCGCCGCCATCGGGGCGCTGGGCGCGATGATCCTCGCGATCGCCTACCGGGCGTTCACCTGGGAGCGGCTCAAGGAGGCCGTGTTCCTGACCGCGCGCACCTCGGCGATGGTCTGCTGGCTCTTCGTCGGCTCCTGGACTTTCTCGTCGATCTTCTCGTATCTCGGCGGCGAGGGAATCATCAAGGAATTCGTGCTGTCGATGAACCTCAACACGGTCACGTTCCTTCTGCTGTCGCAGCTGATCATCTTCCTGCTCGGATGGCCGCTCGAGTGGAGCGAGATCATCATCATCTTCGTGCCGATCTTCCTGCCGCTGTTGCCGCATTTCAACGTCGACCCGATCTTCTTCGGCGTGATCGTGGCGCTGAACCTCCAGACCTCGTTCCTCACTCCACCGATGGCGATGTCCGCGTACTACCTGAAGGGCATCGCACCGCCTCACGTCCAGCTCTGGACGATCTTCAAGGGATGCTTCCCCTTCCTCGGGATGGTCTTCGTCTCGATGCTCCTCGTCTACGTCTTCCCGTCGCTCGTCGAGTGGCTGCCGAACCTCATGTACGGTAACTGAGCGATGCGAGCCGACGAGTTCGTCGACGTCACCTCGCTGGGCGCTGCGAGCGTGCTGGAGGCCGTCCGCGACGGTCGCATCAGCGCCGAGGAGCTCGTGGCCGCGCTGCTGGCGCGCATCCGCGCCGACGAGGACCGCGTGCGCGCGTGGGCATTCGTCGACGAACAGCGCGCGCTCGATCAGGCCCGCAACGTCGATCGCGTGCGCCGCGAAGGCCATCCGATGGGGCCGCTCCACGGGCTGCCGGTCGGGGTGAAGGACATCATCGACACCGCCGACATGCCGACCGAGAACGGCACCGTGCTGCACGCCGGGCGCCGCCCGATGGACGACGCTGCAGTCGTCGAGCGGCTGCGCAGCGCCGGCGCGATCATCCTCGGCAAGACGGTGACGACCGAGCTCGCCACCTATGCGCCCGGCAAGACGCGCAACCCGGTGAACCCCGAGCGCACGCCCGGCGGCTCCTCGAGCGGCTCCGCGGCGGCGGTGGCTGCGCAGATGGTACCGGTGGCGATCGGCACGCAGACCAACGGCAGCGTGATCCGGCCCGCGGCCTTCTGCGGCGTGTACGGCTTCAAGCCGAGCTTCGGCCTGATTTCGCGCCATGGCATCCTGAGGCAGTCGCGGCCGCTCGACCAGGTCGGCGTGATGGCACGCTCGGTCGAGGATCTCGCCATCATCGCCGAGCCGTTGATGGGTTTCGACGCACGCGACCCCGACACCCGGCCAGTCGCGCGACCCGACCTGCGCGCCGTGGCGATGCAGGAGCCGCCGCTGCCGCCCGCCTTCGCGCTCACGCGGACGCCGAACTGGAACGACGCCGACGAGCAGACCCGGCTCGCGTTCGACGAAGTCGCGGACATGCTCGGCGGCCAGTGCTGGGCCTTCGAGGTGCCCGAGCTGTTCCGCGACGCCTGGGACTGGCATCGCGCGATCATGGAGGCCGACATCGCGCGCAGCTTCCATCACGAATACGAGGAAGGCCGCGACCGGCTGAGCGCGTCGCTGCGCGGCCAGATCGAGCGCGGCCGGCGCGTCACCGCGGTGGACTACAACAACGCGGTCGATCGGATCGGCGCGGTTTCGGCGGCGTTCGACGAAGTGTTCGATCGGGCCGACGCACTGCTGACGGTCGCCGCGCCGGGTCCGGCGCCATGCGGGCTGGAGTCGACCGGAAGCCCCGACTTCTGCACACTGTGGACATTCGCGGGCATGCCGGCGGTGACGCTTCCGCTGCTGCGCACCGAGGACGGGATGCCGATGGGGCTGCAGCTGATCGGACGCCGCGGCGACGACGCGAGGCTGCTGCGTACCGCGCGGTGGCTGGTGCGCCGCGTGGAGGAACTCGAGCGGGAACTGGAGCGCGGCGAGCGCTGAGGACGGAGACGACCATGCAAGGCAGGATCGCCAAGTTCGTGATGGGCATCATCGCCCTGGCCATGGCGCTGGCATTCTTCGCGCCTCCGGCCATCAAGCTGAAGGATCCGGCGATGATCGTCGTGATCCTGATCGGCGTGGCCGCGATGGTCTACAACTTCATCGAGGTCGTGAAGGAAAAGGACGAGGACTGAGCGTTCAGAAGAAGCCGACCCCGACCTCGAACAGCTTTTCGACCTTCGGGATGATCCGCTTGTTCTCGACGAACACGATCACGTGGTCCTCGGACCGGATCACCGTGTCGTGGTGCGCCATGATCACCTCGAACTGCGGCGCGTCGCGGCGGCCGCG
>CALMSQ010000240.1:0-9538 GCA_937872345.1 uncultured Burkholderiales bacterium
CTCGCGCAGCAGGTGCAGGACGATCACGGCGACGAACGCGTCCGACGCGTAGCGGTGCAGGCTGCGCATCACGCCGCCCGCCCACCACTGGCCGTGCGTCAGCGCCTCGACCGACGCGTGCGCGCCGTCCACGCTGGTGTCGTAGAAGACGTACAGGTAGCCGCCGGTCAGCGCGATGAGCCAGAACAGGTAGAAGCCCAGCCCGCCCAACTGGCGCAGCGGATTGTCGGGCTCGCCGCAGACCCGGTCGAGCCCGTGCTCGAGCGCGCGCCAGGCGCGCGCGGCACGAGCGCCTCGCGGCGGCTCGACGGGCCTCTGGGAAAGGAACACGGACATGCTCGAGCGCGATGGCAGGAGGCCTGGGAGACAGATGGCCGGGAAACCACCCTGACGCGCTCAGGCGCGCGTCGACCGCCGCAGCTCCCGCATCACGACCCAGGCGATCGCACCCAGCGTCGTCAGTCCGGCGAAGATCTCGAAGAACAACGAGTAGTTGACCCGGTACCCACCTGTCTGCGGATCGTACACCGTGCAGTACAGGATGACCTTTTCCCACAGGTTCTCGAGGGATGCGTGCTGCGAGGCCTGCCCCGACAGCAGTTCCTTCAGCGGCTGGACCAGCATCGGCAGGTCGAAGTTCTCGCCGTAGACCTGGCGATAGATCACGCCGTCGGCGTCGACGATCGTCACCTGCGTGACGTGGTCGAACCCCTTCGGCGTCGCCTCGTAGGTGAAGCCGAGGTTGGCGGTCAGCGCGTCGACCTGCGTCGGGTCCGGGCTCAGGAAGTCCCAGCCGCGCTCGTCGATCTTGTTCTGGCGCTTGAAGGCCGCCATGGCCGCGGGACTGTCGAAGGGCTGGTTGAAGCCGATCGACACCACCGCGAACTTCCCGTCGCCGAGCGCCCTGCGCGCCTCGCGCACCGCCTCGGCCAGGAACTGCGTGGCCACAGGGCACGCCTGGAAGCAGCCGGTGTAGACCAGGCTGATCAGCAGCGGCCGGCCGCGGTAGTCGCTGAACCGCACGTCCTTGCCGGTGCTGTCGCGCAGCCGGACGTCGACGAGCGGGCGGCCGATCGCCGCCTGGCTGGTTGCGATCACCTTGCGATAGTCGGGCACCCGGCTCGTGCCGTCGGCCGGCGCGCCGTCGGCCCACGCCGGGGCTGCGGCGCAGACTCCCGCCACCAGGACGCCGCTCGCCAGCGCGCGCCGCAGAACCGGGGCGATCGAGTGCAGGTGCGCGGCCAGCGACACCGCCGCCTCAGCCACCGAGCGAGGCCCTCATCCACCCGTCGGCGATGGTCCCGAGGAGCAGCAGCGAGAGCTGGATCAGCGAAGCGTGGAAGCTCGCCAGCGCATTGGCGCGACTCGGCGCGCGCGCGAGCGTCAGCGCACGCCGGATCAGCAGCGCGCCGCCCGATGCGGCGCAGACGAAATACAGCCAGCCGGGGCCGAGCAGCGCCAGGGAAAGCGAGAGCCCGACCATGACGACGGCGTGCCCCAGGATGGCCCACGCTGCGTACCGATCACCCTTGACGACCGGCAACATCGGGACGCCTGCCTCGGCGTACTCGTCGCGAAAGACGATCGACAGGCTCCAGAAGTGCGGCGGCGTCCAGAGAAACAGCACCAGCGCGAGCACCAGCGCCTCGGCGGACAAGTGGGGCGAAACCGCGGCGGCGCCGGCCAGCACCGCGAAGCTGCCTGCCAGGCCCCCGATGACGATGTTCCACGCGGTGCGCCGCTTCAGCCAGACCGTGTAGACGATCGCGTAGAAGAAGGCGCCGAGGAACGTGTACAAC
Organism: uncultured Burkholderiales bacterium; assembly: GCA_937872345.1. Classification (GTDB taxonomy): domain Bacteria; phylum Pseudomonadota; class Gammaproteobacteria; order Burkholderiales; family Burkholderiaceae_E; genus Zeimonas. The sequence goes on from CALMSQ010000240.1 coordinate 1,800, forward strand.
GCCGCGCTGGCGTTGGTGGCCAGCCAGGCCGCGGCCACCGCGATGCCGGTGAGCGCCACGATCAGCGCCAGCCACCCGCCGTGGTGGCGCATGCGCCCGCTGACGAACGGGCGCCGGCGCGTGCGGGGCATCCGCGCGTCGAGATCGACTTCGTAGAACTGGTTGAACGCGCCGGCAGCGGACGAGGACAGCAGCACCGCGAGGGTCAGGACCACGGCCTGCCAGGCCTCGATCGCGGCGCCCGGCGACACCATCAGGCCGGCCACCGCGGTCAGCGCGATGGCTACCCCGATGCGAAGCTTGAACAGGTTGAGCAACGCCTTCATGGCCTGCCTCCATCGCCGGGCCGCACTGGGCGGCCCGGCCATGTTCGTCCGTCGCTCACGTACGCGCTCCGGGGATCAGCTCAGACCCCAGACGGTCGACAGGTATTTCCAGTTGACGAAGTAGTACAGCACGAAGGCGGCCAGGAACACCAGCGCGAACACGAAGGTGCCCGGCACGCCGAAGCCGCCGCCGTGGCCGCCGTGGCCCGTGAGCGCCGCCTGCACCGGCAGGCGCAGCGGGCTGACCTTCGTCGTGTAGGCGCCGGCATCGAGCCGCTTGCCGAACAGGATCGTGCCGACCGTGATCAGGATGTACATCGCCCCGCCCACGACCGCGATCACCCCGGCGACGCCGAAGATCGCGATCATCAGCAGCGCCGTGCCCGGATACTCGTACGGCAGCGCGGCGCCTGCGAACGTGATGTCCCAGTGCCGGCGCGGCACGCCGAGCGTTCCGGCGCCCATCATCGCCAGCGTGAACACGCCCATCCCGAGCCCGAAGATGTAGGGCTGCAGCTTCGCCCATCCCGGCAGGATCAACTCGCGGTTGAACAGCGTCGGCAGCAGGAAGTAGGTCAGCGACATGAACGCCAGCGTCGTGCCGATCACGACCGTGGCGTGGAAGTGCCCCGGCACGTAGATCGTGTTGTGGATGATCATGTTCAGCTGCTCGGTGCCCATCATGACGCCCGAGATGCCGCCCAGGAAGCCGAAGCCGATCAGCGAGATGAACATCCCCGAGAACACCGGGTTGCCCCACGGCGCCTTGCGCAGCCACTCGAACAGGCCCTTGGTGTAGCCCTTCTCGCGCTGCGCCGCTTCGATCGCGCCCGGCACCGTCAGGCCGTGCAGCATCGACGCCAGCACCGCCAGGTACATCGCGTAGCTGGTGTTGAAGATCTTCCACTCGGTGCCCACCGCCGGGTCGGCCAGGATGTGGTGCGCCGACGCGAGCTGCAGGAACAGGATGTACAGCAGGAACGCCGTCCGGCTCACGCGCTCCGACATCGGCTTGGCGCCGAACACGATCGCCGCGATCGCGTACCAGACTGCGATGTGCGCCGAGACGTTGATCTGCTGTGACGAGTGGCCGAAGGCCCACCAGATCACCCGGTACATCGCCGGGTCGATGTGCTTGATGTAGCCCACCGACCACAGGAACGTCGGGATCAGGATGATCGCGCCCGAGGCGATCGTGAAGATCGCGATGATGCACGCGGTCAGCGCGCCGAACGTCACCAGCGGGATCGAGCCCTCGTAGGTCTTCTCGGCCTTGGCCACGACGAGCGTGCCAAGGAAGATGAAGCAGCCGATCAGCGCGCCCACCGCGAAGAGGATCAGGCCGAGATAGAACGCGGGGTGGCCGGGCAGCGGCACGTACGAGGTCATCATGACCGTCGCGTTGCCGGTGAAGATGGCCGCGTTGAAGGTCAGCGTGCCGATCACCATCAGCGCGAACGCCAGCCACGCGAGCCTGGGCGTGGCGAGCCGGCATCGCAACAGCGTCGACGAGCAGAAGTACAGGATCGCGATCTCGAAGAAGATGATCCAGACGACCAGCATGTCGAGGCCGTGCGCGGTCAGGAACAGATAGAAATTCTCGGCGTCGATCAGGTGGATCGCCTGCCAGCGCGTGAGCGTGATCAGCAGCGCCAGGATGCCGCCGATCAGCAGCGCGACGACGGCCGCGACCGCGTTGAGCTTGATCAGCGTCTCGGCAGACTTGTGGAACTGCAGCCCCGTGCGGGGGCAGATCCGGTATTGCGCTTCAGCGGTAGCCATGTTCCTCCCCCGATTACTTGACGTACAGCCGCGAGACCATCTTGTGATGGCCGATGCCGCAGAATTCGTTGCAGACGATCGCGTACTGTCCCGACCGGTTCGGCTGGATCGTCACGACGTGCTGGTAACCGGGCAGCACCTGGATGTTGATGTTCTCGGGCTGCAGCGAGAAGCCGTGCTGGTAGTCCATCGAGCTCAGGTTCAGGCGGTAGGTCTTGCCCTTCTCGAGTTCGAGGATCGGCCACCAGTCCCACAAACGGGCGATCAGGTAGATGTCGCTGCCTGCCGGCGGCGCGACCACGGGAACCTTGTTCTCGCCCTCTTCGCGAACCTTGTACTTGTCGACCATCTCCTGCGTGGCCTTGGCGAACAGCTCGGGCTTGACCTTGTAGGTTTCAGGCGAGAGGTTCTGCTTACCGTACACGTGCCAGTACGGCATCATGAAGAACATGATCATGCACCAGACGAAGGCGATCACGATCCAGAGGATCTCGACCTTGTCGACCGGCTGCTTCCACCAGATCCGATGCTGCGGGGGCAGTATCGCGCTCATCGTTGTTCTCCTCGTGAACGCTTACTTGGCCAGCGGCGTGACGGGCACGGTGGCGATCTCCATCACGCCCCACAGGATGTAGAACACCGTCGGAACCGTGATGCCCAGGAACAGCAGCAGGAAAGGGTTGTCGAGAATCTGCTGCATGACGGGTACGCGTTCTTGCTTTTCTTCGGCCTGCGATTGAGCTTGGTCAGCCATTGCAGCTCCCCTTCCCTGTGGAAAAGATTGGTAACGCCGGCCATCATGGTTGGCCCTGACGTACGCCCGCATTGACTCGCATCAAAGGTTGCCGAGTTGTCGCAACGCAACAGCGCAAATAGATACATCCCGTCTCCACGTTCTTGCAAGGGCCGGGCGTTCGGGCTAGGTTCCCGTTGATTTGCGCGCCCCGCGGTGCCCGCCGCCCGAAATGCGCGCTGCGCCCTTTCCACGGCGCAGCGTGACGGAGAGATTCGTTGCTCAAGAGACTCCAGGCCCTGCTGCAGTGGTTCTTCCTCCGGATGGAAGCCGTCGGCAACCGGGTGTTCGGAGACCGGCTCAATCCGATGTACTACCTCGGGGCGACCAGCTACTGGATGTTCTGGCTCGTGGTCGCCAGCGGCCTGTACGTGTACGCGTTCTACGAGACCGGCATCGACAAGACCTACGCGTCGATGGAGTCGATCACCCACGGGCAGTGGTTCGCCGGGGGCATCATGCGCAGCGTGCACCGCTACGCCTCCGACGCGATGGTGCTCACGATGCTGCTGCACATGGTGCGGCACTTCGCCTTCGACCGCTACCGGGGCTTCCGCGCGTTCTCGTGGGTCACCGGCGTCATCGTGCTGTGGCTCGTCTATGCGTCCGGGGTCAACGGCTTCATGCTGCCCTGGGACAAGCTCGCGCAGTTCGTCGTCATCGGCACGACCGAGTGGCTCGACTCGCTGCCGGTCTTCCGCGGCATCCTCACGCGCAACTTCATCACGCCCGAGGCGATCACCGACCGCCTGTTCTCGCTGCTGTCGTTCCTGCACATCGGCATCCCGCTGGTCGTGATGCTGGCGCTGTGGATCCACACGCAGCGGGTGCCGCGTGCCTCGCAGATGCCCCCGCGCCGCCTCGCCTACGGGCTGGTCGGCATGCTGATCGTGCTCGCGCTGGTCAAGCCGGTGGTGAGCCAGGCGCCGGCCGATTTCAACACGGTGCCGACGCGACTGGACTTCGACTGGTTCTACCTGACGGTCTTCCCGCTGATCTACTCCTGGGACCCGCTGAAGCTGTGGATCGCCTGCGCCGGGGCCACGGTGCTGATGCTGGCGATGCCCTGGCTGCCGCCGGCGCGCACGGGCCGGGGCCAGGCGTATCACCTGGTCGCGCATCCGGGCCGCCAGGGTGCGCCGGTGCGCGCGGGCGAAACCCTGCTCGACGCCGGGCTGCGCGCCGGCATCGCGCTGCCCTACGAGTGCCGCTCCGGCGGTTGCGGGGTGTGCAAGGCGACGATGATCGGCGGCGAAGTCGAGATGTCGGGCTACCAGCCGAGCGCGCTGTCGGAGGAGGAGCGCCGCGCGGGCCGCATCCTGTTGTGCTGCGCGCGCGCGCTGTCCGACGTCGAGTTCGAGTACGAGGAGAACGCGGCCGCCCGCGGCACGCAGGTGGCCACCTACGAGGCCCGCGTCGAGCGGCTCGACAGGCTGGCGCACGACGTGATGCTGGTCGCGCTGCGCCTGCCCGAAGGCCGGAGCATCGCGTTCGAGGCCGGGCAGTACCTGAACGTCGTGCTCGAGGACGGCGCGCGCCGCAGCTACTCGTTCACGACGCCCTCCGGCGCCACCGACCTCGTCGAACTGCACGTGCGCCTGATGCCCGGAGGCCGCTTCACGACCCGCGTGTTCGAGTCGATGAAGGTCGGCGACCCGATCACGTTCGAAGGGCCGGTCGGCTCGTTCGTGCTGCACGAACCCAGCGACAAGCCGCTGATCTTCGTCGCCGGGGCGACCGGCTTCGCACCGGTCAAGAGCCTGCTCGAACAGGCGTTCCGGATGGGCATCGAGCGGCCGCTCTACCTGTACTGGGGCGTGCGCCGGCTGCGCGACCTGTACCTGACCGACCTGCCGCGCCAGTGGGAGCGCCAGCACCCGAACTTCCACTTCGTGCCGGTGCTCTCGGAGCCGGCGCCCGAAGACGGCTGGAGCGGCCGCACCGGGCTCGTCCACGAGGCGATCCTCGCCGACTTTCCCGACCTGTCCGGATTCTCGGTCTACGCCTGCGGTTCGGTGCGCATGGTCGAGGCGGCGCGGCCGGCGTTCGTCTCGCAGGGCCTGCACGAAGACGCCTGCTACTCCGACGCGTTCACGCCGGCCGCGGGCGCGCCGCCCGCTGCGACGCGGCCATAGCCCGCGCCCTCGCCTCGTAGTCGGCCGATGCGCGCCACCGGCCCGTCGATTCGCCATCCGATCGAGGCGCCCGCGAATGCGGCGCGGCGCCGCGCCCGCGGGCCGCTGGGGAGCGTCGGCGTCGCACGATTCATGCGCGACTACTGGCAGCGCCGGCCGCTGCTGGTGCGACAGGCACTGCCCGCGCTGCAGCCGCCGCTGGACCCCGAGGCGCTGCTCGCGCTCGCTGCCCGCGACGAAGTCGAGTCGCGCCTGGTGAGCGCCTTCGGCGGGCGCTGGCGACTTCGTCACGGCCCCTTCGAGGCCGGCGCCGTGCCGAGCCTGCGCCGGCGGCGCTGGACGCTGCTGGTGCAGGGTGTCGACCTGCACGACGAACGCGCACACGCGCTGCTCGGGCGCTTTCGCTTCGTACCCGATGCGCGGCTCGACGACCTGATGGTCAGCCTCGCCTCAGACGGAGGCGGTGTCGGCCCGCACGTCGATTCGTACGACGTGTTCCTCGTTCAGGCCTGGGGGCGACGACGCTGGCGAATCGGCTGGCCCGCGTCGCGCGAGCTCGTTCCCGGCCTGCCACTGAAGGTGCTGGCCAGCTTCGAGCCGCAGCACGAATTCGTGCTCGAACCGGGCGACATGCTGTACCTGCCGCCGGGATGGGCCCACGACGGCATCGCCGAGGGCCCGTGCATGACCTGCTCGATCGGCTTTCGCGCGCCCTCGCGCCACGAGTTCCTGTCGGCGTTTCTCGCCGACGCCGCCGAATCGCCGGCGGGCCCCGATCCGCGCTTCGGCGATGCCGGTCGCCGCCCCACTTCCCGACCGGCGCAGGTGCCCGAAGACCTGCGCGCGCAACTCGCGCGCTGGGCGCGCGGCTGGCGCCCCGGCCCCGCGATGCTCGACGACTTCATCGGCCGCTTCCTCACCGAGCCGAAGCCGCAGGTGTGGTTCGAGCGCGCGCCATCGATCAATGCGGCACGGTTCGCCGCGCGGGCCGCGCGGATCGGACTCAGGCTCGACCGGCGCACCCGGATCGCCTATCGGCGCAGGCAGCTGTTCGTCAACGGCGAGCGCTTCGAAGCCGCCGGGGCGGCCTGGCTCCGGGCATTGGCGGACCGCCGGCGCCTGGATCCGGCCAGCGCCGCGCGTGCCCTCGCCGAGCCCCGCTGCGCCGCGCTGTTGCTCGAATGGCACGAAGCGGGCTGGCTGCACCTGTCGGAATTCTGAGCTTTTGCCACAAGTTTGCTAGAATTCGCGGCTCGGTCGGTCCGCAAATGAGGGTTAATACCTACGGGTTTGACCCGAAGCCGACCCGGAACGTCGCGCCAGCCGCGGCGACGGGTCGCCGGCCGACGAAGTTCAACCCCTCCACGATTTCCTCCCAGGACAAGACCCCATCATGAAGAAGTCGCTCCTCCTCGCCTCGCTGATCGTCGTCACCCTGGCCGCCTGCGGCAAGAAGGAAGAAGCGCCGGCGCCGGCGCCCGCCCCGGCCACCACCGCCCCGGCCCCGGCCCCCGCCGAGGCTGCCAAGGAAGCCGCTGGCGCTGCGGTCGATGCCGCCAAGGAATCCGCCGCGAAGGCCGGAGAAGCGGTGAAGGAAGGCGCCACCGCTGCGGCCGACGCCACCAAGGAGATGGCCAAGGACGCCGTAGAGGCCACCAAGGACGCCGCCGGCGCGACCGTCGACGCCGCCAAGGAAGCCGCCGACAAGGCTGCCGCGGCTGCCAAGGAAGCTGCCGACAAGGCCGCCGAAGCCGCCAAGAAGTAATCCGGGCGACTCATCCGTCGCACGGGGCGGCCGGCGCAAGCCGGCCGCCGGGCACCGGCGATCGCGCCCGGTGCCGACGAAACCGGCCCTCGCGGCCGGTTTCTTTCTTTCAGACCGCGATCCAGTCGATGCCGCTGTCCTGGTCGGCGACGCGGATCATCGCGTCGGCATCCGACCGCAGCACCGACGCCAGCGCCTCGCGCGCAAGCTCGGGGCGATTGTTGTGCCGGCTCAGGTGCGCCGCCACCACGGTGTGCAGCCGCGAGCGGTCGATCGTTGCCAGGATGCGCGCCGCCTCTCGATTGTCCAGGTGCCCCCAGGGCCCTGCGATGCGGCGCTTGAGCGCCGGCGGATAGCGGGGATTGCCGGCGAGCAGCTGCTCGTCGTGATTGCACTCGAGCACCAGCGCGTCGAGCCGCGACAGCGCGCGCACGACGTGCGGCGTGCCTTGCCCGAGGTCGGTGAGCACGCCCAAGCGGCGCCGGCCGTCGTCGACCACGTACTGGACGGGCTCGCGCGCATCGTGCGGCACCGGCACCGGTTCGATCCGCAGGCTCGCGCATTCGAACGCAGCGTGCGAGTCGAACACGCGCAGCAGCGGCTCGACGTCGTCCAGCGTTGCCAGCATCGCCGCCGCCGCGCGCAACGTGCCGTGCGTCAGGTGCACCGGGACGCCATGCGCGCGCGCGAGCCGGAACACGCCGCCGATGTGGTCGGCGTGCTCGTGGGTGACGAGGATGGCATCGAGCCGGTCGGGCTCGCAGCCGGCCGCGCGCAGCCGACGCTCGGCCTCGCGTCGCCCGAAACCGCAGTCGACCAGCACCCGCGTCGTGCGGGCGCCGTCGCTGCTTTCGATCAACAGCGCGTTGCCTTCGCTGCCGCTGCCCAGACTCGCGAAGCGCACCGCGCCGTCACTTCAGCTGCTCGTAGAGCAGCGC
>CALMSQ010000241.1:0-2232 GCA_937872345.1 uncultured Burkholderiales bacterium
CGTCGTAGCCGAGCAACTCGCGCAGCACCTCGCCGGTGTGCTCGCCGAGCCGCGGCGGCGGCAACCGGTAGCTCGGCGGCGTCGCGCTCATCTTGAGCGGGCTGCCCACCAGTGGCACCGGGCCGGCGTCGGCGCGCTCGATGTCGACGCGCAGGCCGCGCGAGCGCACCTGCTCGTTGTCGAACACCTGCGCCAGGTCGTTGATCGGCCCGCAGGGCACGCCGGCGCGTTCGAGCCCCTCGAGCCACCAGGCTGCGGGGCGCTGCGCGATCAACGCGGCGATCAGCGGCACGAGCGTCTCGCGATTGCGCACCCGGTCGCGGTTGCGCGCGAAGCGCTCGTCGGCGTACAGGTCAGCGCGGCCCCCGAGATCGCAGAAGCGCCGGTACTGGTCGTCGTTGCCCACTGCCACGACGATCCACTGGTCGGCGGCGCGAAACGCCTGGTACGGCACGATGTTCGGGTGCGCGTTGCCCCAGCGCTTCGGCGACTGGCCGCTGACCAGGAAATTGGTGTTCATGTTGGCCAACATCGCGACCTGCACGTCGAGCAGCGCGACGTCGATGTACTGGCCCTCTCCGGTGCGCTCGCGATGCAGCAGCGCCGCGAGCACCGCCTGCGTCGCGTACATGCCGGTCATCAGGTCGGAAACCGCGACGCCGACCTTCTGCGGCCCGCCGCCGGGCCGGTCGTCGGCCTCGCCGGTGATCGACATCAGGCCGCCGAGCGCCTGGATGATGAAGTCGTAGCCGGCGCGATGCGCCCACGGGCCGGTCTGGCCGAAGCCGGTCACCGAACAGTAGACGAGGCGCGGATTGAGCGCGGCGAGGCTCGCGTAGTCCAGGCCGTACTTCTTCAGCTGGCCGACCTTGTAGTTCTCGAGCACCACGTCGCTGAGCTTCGCGAGATCGCGCACCGCCTGCTGGCCGGCCGGCGAGGCCAGGTCGATCTCGACCGAGCGCTTGTTGCGGTTGGCGGCCAGGTAGTAGGCCGCGTCGCCCGTGTCGCGCCCGTCACGGTCCTTCAGGAACGGCGGGCCCCAGGCGCGCGTGTCGTCGCCGGCGCCCGGGCGCTCGACCTTGATCACGTCGGCGCCCAGGTCGGCAAGGTTCTGCGAGCACCACGGGCCGGCCAGCACGCGGGTGAGGTCGAGGACGCGGATTCCGTGCAGGGCCGATTTCATGGGCGCAACGATACGCGATCGCGCAGTCGGCCGGCTCGGCGGGCGGCTGCCCGCCGTCTGCCATTATTCCGCCCGCATTTCGGTAGAATCGCAAATTCCGCTGAAAAATCAAACCGCTGCACAACCGAAAGCTTGACCGGGCACTCCATGAAGTCGGCCGAGATCAGAGAGAAATTCCTGCGCTTCTTCGAGTCGAAGGGGCACACGATCGTCGCATCGAGCCCGCTGGTGCCGGCCAACGACCCGACGCTTCTGTTCACCAACAGCGGCATGGTGCAGTTCAAGGACGTGTTCACCGGCCGCGAGCAGCGCCCGTACAAGCGCGCGACCAGCTCGCAGCGCAGCCTGCGTGCCGGGGGCAAGCACAACGACCTCGAGAACGTCGGCTACACCGCACGGCACCACACGTTCTTCGAGATGCTGGGCAACTTCTCGTTCGGCGACTACTTCAAGCGCGAGGCGATCGCCTTCGCCTGGGAGCTGCTGACGCAGGTCTACCGGCTGCCGCCCGAGCGCCTCTGGGTCACCGTCTATCACGAGGACGACGCGGCCTACGACATCTGGGCCAACGAGATCCGCGTGCCACGCGAGCGCATCGTGCGCATCGGCGACAACAAGGGCGCGCGCTACGCGTCGGACAACTTCTGGCAGATGGCCGACACCGGCCCCTGCGGTCCGTGCAGCGAGATCTTCTATGACCACGGCCCCGACGTCGAAGGCGGGCCGCCCGGGTCTCCCGAGGCCGACGGCGACCGCTACATCGAGATCTGGAACCTGGTGTTCATGCAGTACGACCGCGACGCGGCGGGTACGCTGACGCCGCTGCCGCACCCGTGCGTCGACACCGGCATGGGCCTGGAGCGGATCGCCGCGGTGCTGCAGCACGTGCACAGCAACTACGAGATCGACCTGTTCCAGGACCTGATCCGCGCGGCTGCGCGCGAGACCGGTGTCGCCGACCTCGCGACCCCTTCGCTGCGCGTGATCGCCGACCACATCCGCGCCTGCGCGTTCCTGATCGTCGACGGGGTCATCCCCGGCAACGAGGG
>CALMSQ010000242.1:0-6477 GCA_937872345.1 uncultured Burkholderiales bacterium
GGCTACCTGATCATCGACCAGACCGAGGCGATGACGACGATCGACGTCAACACCGGCGGCTACATCGGCGGGCGCAACTTCGACGACACGATCTTCCGCACCAACCTCGAGGCCGCGCACGCGATCGCGCGCCAGCTGCGCGTGCGCAACCTCGGCGGCATCATCATCGTCGACTTCATCGACATGGCCAGCGGCGAGCACCGCGAGCAGGTGCTGCAGGAGCTGCGCAAGGCACTCGCGCGCGATCGCACCAAGTCGAGCGTCAACGGCTTCACGTCGCTCGGCCTGGTCGAGATGACGCGCAAGCGCACCCGCGAATCGCTCGCGCACCTGCTGCTCGAGCCGTGCCCCACCTGCGAAGGCAAGGGGCAGGTCAAGACGGCCCGCACCGTCTGCTACGAGATCCTGCGCGAAATCCAGCGCGAGGCGCGGCAGTTCAATCCGCGCGAGTTCCGCATCGTCGCGTCGCAGGACGTGATCGACCTGTTCCTCGAAGAGGAGGCGCAGCCGCTGGCCGCGCTCGGCGACCTGATCGGCAAGCGCATCGCGCTGCAGGTCGAGACGCTGTACCTGCAGGAGCAGTACGACATCGTGCTGATGTGAGATTGCGCGGAACTCGCGCACGCCCGGTTCACGTGAACGGGTCGGCCACCCTGTCCATCGCCTTGCCCGGCAAGGGTCCGCGGGAACTCGCGCAGGCGCTGAAGAACTCGTAGTGGTTGCGCCCGGCGGCCTTCGCGCGATACATCGCGGCGTCGGCGTTCTGCATCACCGTGTCCGCGTCGGTGCCGTCGTCCGGGTAGATGCCGATGCCGATGCTCGCCGTGACGTGCAGTGCGTGTCCGCCGGCCAGGTGCGGCGCTGCGAGCGCGGCGCGCAGCTTCCCGGCCACTTTGGCCGCATCTCGCGGCCGCTCGATTTCGGCCAGCAGGATCACGAACTCGTCGCCGCCGTGGCGGCAGACCGTGTCCGTGGCGCGCACGCACTGCACCAGCCGATCCGCGACCGACTGCAGCAGCCGGTCACCGACCGCGTGCCCGAGCGTATCGTTGACGCGCTTGAAGCCGTCCAGGTCCAGGAACAGCAGCGCGACCTGCCTGCGGTGCCGCCGCGCCAGCCCGATGGCCTGGGAGAGGCGTTCTGACAGCAGCAACCGGTTGGGCAGGCCGGTGAGCGCGTCGTGCTGCGCCAGATGGGACATCTTCAGCGCCGTCGCGAGCGATCGGCTGACGTCGTGGAAGACGATCACCGCGCCGGCGACGCGGCCATGGCGATCGTGGATCGGAGCCGCCGAATCCTCGATCGCGCACTCCTTCCCGTCACGGCGAACCAGCACGCAGTCGGTGGCCAGCACGACGGTCCGATCCTCCACCACTGCGCGCTGCGCCGGATCCTCGGCGACCTGGCCTGTGGTGCCGTTCACGATCCTGAACACCTCCGCGAGCGGGCGGCCCAGCGCGTCGTCGCGCGCCCAGCCGGTCATCGTCTCGCCCATCCGGTTCAGGTAGGTGACGTGGCCGCTGAGATCGGTCGTCAGCACGGCCTCGCCGATGGCGTCGAGCGTGAGCTCGGCGCGCCGCTCCCGCTCCGGCGAGGCCGCTGGTGTGGGCAAGGTCGTTTCCGCCGCTCGCGACACGAGCTCCTTCGACTTGCGTGCGCTGATGTCCTCGACCGTCTGCACGTAACCGCGCGCTTGCGTACCGTCGCGCATCGCGGCGCCGTTGACGCGCACCCACACGACGCTCCCGTCGCCGCGCAGGAAGCGGCACTCGGTCTGCAAGCGCTCGCCGGCACGCGTTGCGTCACGCCACTCCGCGAGGAAGCGCTGGCGATCCTCGGGGTGGACGACCATGCTCCAGGCGGCGCCCGGCGCCTGCGCGAAGGCAAGCCCCGAAATCCTCTGGTATGCCGAATTGGAATAGATGCAGCGACCCCGCGCATCCAGGACGAGAATCCCCAGCGGGAAGGTGTCGCCCAGGAAGGCGTCGCTCAGGACGGCGTCGCTCGTCGCCCGCAAGCCCGCGCCCCCGCGACGCGGTGCGTGCCCCGCGGCCTCGCGCCGCACGCCGGCTTTGCCATCGGCGGCCTTCTCCTTCACGAGAAGGCCGCTGCCCTGGCTGTCCCTCATGGCAACCGGCTCCGGACCTTCCCGGTGGCTCAGGACGACGTCTTCGGACGATAGTCCCGGTTGCGCTGCTCGAAGCGCCTGATCTGCGACTCGGCTTCGTCCTTCGTGATGCCGTAGGCCTCCTGCAGCTTCCCCGACAACTCGATGCGCCGTCCGGCGATGACGTCGAGGTGATCGTCGGTGAGCTTGCCCCAACGCGCCCTGACCTTGCCCTTGAACTGCTTCCAGTTGCCGGCGAAGACATCCCAGTTCATGTGGGTCACTTTGGCTTGCTGACTTCGTGGCCGATGATCCCGCCGACGGCTGCACCGCCGACGGTTCCCACGGTACTGCCGCCCGTGAGGATCGCGCCCCCGATGGCGCCGGCGCCGGCGCCGATGGCGGTGTTCTGGTCCTGCGCCGACATCCCGGCACAAGCCCCCAGGCCGACCAGCATTGCCGCAGCCACTGTACCCAGCGCGAATCTCTGCATCGTTCTCATGTCATTCCTTCGTGTGGCGAGCGGCGGAGCGCGGTCTGGCGGTGCCACCTTGCGCTCCGGACTGCTCGAATGCACGGAGGATAGGTCGAGCCGCCGTTGCCGTCTGTCTGGTGGCGCACACAGGCAGCAGGGGCCTTGCTCCTTCGGGTGGCCTGCATCGAACCGGTAGAATCGGGCCTCGGTTCAGCAGGCAGCGAAACGCTCATGCCTACCGGACATTCCCCCCACCAGAATCGCCTTCTCGCCGCCCTGGCGGCGGACGACGGTGCGCGCATCTTTCCCGGCCTGGAACTCGTCCCGATGCCGCTCGGCCAGGTGCTCTACGAGTCCGGCGGCGAGTTGCGTCACGTCTACTTTCCGACCACCGCGATCGTCTCGCTGATCTACGTGATGATCGACGGTGCGTCGGCCGAAATCGCCGTGGTCGGCAACGATGGCATGATCGGCGTCGCCCTGTTCATGGGGGGTGAGACGATGCCCAACCGGGCGGTCGTGCAGAGCGCCGGGCACGCGTACCGATTGCGGGGAGACCTGCTGAAGGAGGAGTTCAATCGCTCCGGCCAGTTTAAGCATCTGCTGCGGCCCTACCCGCGGGCCTTGGTGCCCCGGAGGGCGCAGGCGGGGGTGTGAAACCGCCATCATTCGCTCGCCCAGCAACTCTGCCGCTGGCTGCTGCTGAGCCTCGACCGCCTGCACTCCAACAAGCTGGTCATGACGCAGGAACTGATCGCCAACATGCTCGGCGTGCGCCGCGAGGGCGTCACCGCGACGGCCGGCAGGCTGCACAGGGACGGCCTGATCGAGTATAGCCGTGGCCGCATCACCGTGATCGATCGGGCAGGCCTGGAGGCGAGAGCCTGCGAATGCTACGCGGTGGTCAGGAAGGAGTGCGATCGACTGCTGCCCGAGGCGAACGGCCAGTAGATGCGCTCTGTGCGCTAGCGCGCAGACGACCGCCGGCCCCTGCTCCACGCTGTAGTCTCATCGACTCGGGAGCGCCGTGCGTTCCCCGCCCAGCTGCGGCTTCGGGAGGATCGCATCGCCGTCTCTCCGCCTGCCGCCCGCCGCGTATCCCCAATGCCAGGAGTGTCCCCGTGGCGCCTGCCAATCCTGCCGCTGCGGCCAATCGTCTGCTCGCGGCCTTGCCGCGAACCGATCGCCTGCGATTCCTCGCAGGCTGCGAGCCGGCAGAACTCGTCTTCGCCGCAGTCCTGTCAGAACCCGGCGAGCGGATTCGCCACGTCTACTTTCCCACGGTCGGCTTCCTCTCCCTCGTGACGCAGATCGATCGCGGCACCGACCTGGAGGTGGGCATGGTCGGCGACGAAGGCATGCTCGGCATCCCACTCGTGCTCGGGGTCGGCGTCTCGTCGTTACACGTCGTGGTGCAGGGTTCCGGCTCGGCGCTGCGCATGGAGGCCGCGCCGTTTCGCCGTGAACTCGCCCAGAGCCCGGCGCTGCAGCGCCGGCTCGGGCGCTACGTCCACGTGGTCATGGAGCAACTCGCGCAGACAGCCGCCTGCACCCGCTTCCACGACATCGAGGCGCGCCTGGCGCGCTGGCTGCTGATGACGCAGGACCGGGCCCACTCGCGCGAATTCCACGTCACGCACGAGTTCCTCGCGTACATGCTCGGCGTGCGTCGCGTCGGCGTCACCCGGGCCGCCACTTCGCTGCAGGACCGAAGCCTGATCACCTATCGCCGCGGGGACGTCACGATCCTAGACCGGCGCGGCCTGCAAGCCGCCTCGTGCGCGTGCTACGAGGCGGACCGGGCGACCTACTCCCGAGGCATGAGCTAGCCGCGCCGAAGCGCGTCACCGGTTGCGGTCAGGGCCTCGCCCGTCGCCTTGCTGCTGCTGGCGTTGCTCCTGCTGGCGTTGCTCCTGCTGGCGTTGCCGCTGCTCCTGCTGCTGCGGCCCGCGCTGGGGTCCCTCGCCCTGGTAGTGTTGCCGCACGACGGGGTCACGCGGCTGGTAGCGGTAATTCCGGTTGCGCAGCATCTGCTGCTGCTCGACCTGCTGCGGATACCGCTCGCCCGTATAGCGCCGCTGGTAGGCGGGCAACGGCGCCGGCGCCGGAACGGCGTTGCGGTTCCATCTGTCCCAACCGCTTCGGCGCTGCTCCCATTCGCGGCCCCAGTGCTCGCCCCAGCGCGGGGGCGCATCCGGCCGCCACCCGCCGAAGTACGTCGGCGGTTGCCGGTAGTAGCGAACCGGAACCCGCAGGATGTAGAGCGGGACGGCCTCGGGCGCCACGGGCCCCCACGGGCCGTTGTACCACGAGCTGGCGTACCAGTTGTCGTCCCGGTAGACCCAGTACAGGCCATCGTAGAAGAAGAAGTTCGCATTCACGCCCGGCGCATAGTAGACGGGGTATCCCGGCACGCGGACGAGTCGCGGGTAGGTCGGCAGGTTGATCCCGATGCTCACGTTGGGCAGCCCGATGCCGATACTCACCTGGGCAACGGCCGGCGTCGCCGACAACACCAGCACGAAGAGCGGGACGAGAAGTTTGTGCATGCCGTGTTCCCCAGGAATTTCTCGAGCCCCGGCCGCGGAGGCCGGTTCACACGAAGCCGAGCCGCCGCACGCCATGCGGCGGCGGCTCGCCATCACGTGCTTGCGTCCGCTTGCGTACGTCCGCGTGCTTGCGTCGCTTACTTGTGTCGCATGTCGTTCTTGACCGACACCACGCCGCGCACGGCGCGCGTCACCGCGACAGCCTTGTCGATGTCGGCCTGCGAGTTCACGAAGCCGCTCAGCTGAACTACGCCCTTGAAGGTCTCGACGTTGATCTCGGAGGACTTCAGGGTGGGCTCGTTGAAGATGGCCGCCTTCACCTTGGCGGTGATCAGGCTGTCGTCGACGTATTCGCCGGTCCCCTCGGTCCGGGAGGTGCTCGCGCAACCGGCTGCCGACACCAGTGCCACGGCGAGGAACATGGCGGAAAGATACTTGTTGGCTTGTTTCATGTTTGATTCTCCAGAGTGTTGCAGAAACGGTAGTTCTTGCTTGATCGCGCGCGCGCACGTGCAGCTTCCAGCAACCCGCACAGGCTAGGCACCCGGGCAGCGGCAGTCGGTGCGGTAGCGTACATAGGCAATCGAACTTTCACCTGCACAAGTCGATCGGCATCGTGCTCGCAGTCCTGGTGCTGGTGCGGCTCGCACGGCGCCTGCGGCATCCCCCTCCCGACTGGCCGGAGACGATGGCACGCTGGCAACTCCACGCAGCCGCCCTACCCGATCCTGGCCGGACAGACGGCGCGCTACCTGTACCTGCAGCCGAAGGACTTCCGGGAAGGCCGGCGTACGGATCCACAGATGTCGCCGATGGCCGCTGGCCTGAGCCGCGACGAGATGCGCGCGATCGCCGACTGGTTCTCGAAGCAGAAGCCGCAGCCGCAGCCGTTCAGGGTCGCCCCCCGAAAGGCGAAGCTCGGCAAGGCCAAGGGGGACGAGGCGCTGCGCACGACGTGCCACCTGGGCGGCTTCGCCGGCCAGAACGAGATTCCGCGCGTAGCGGGCCAGAACTACGCGCAAGTGGTCAGGCAGTTGTCCGATTTCACGGCGCGCAAGCGCACAAACGCCGGCACGCTGTGAGCGACGCCGACATCGACAACCCGGCGCAGTACCTGGCGGGGCTCCGAGTCAGAGCAGCTTCGACGCGTCGACCGGGTTGCCGTCGGCCAGCGCGAGCCAGCCCTTGACGATGCGGTAGATGACCCAGACCCCCACGGCCAGCAGCAGCGGGAAGCCGATCAGCACGATCATCAGCAGCCACGACACGACCGCGCCGGCCAGGCCGTACCAGAAGGTCTTGATCTGCCACTCGAAGTGGCTGGCGACCCAGGTGCCCGCGACGTC
>CALMSQ010000243.1:0-6469 GCA_937872345.1 uncultured Burkholderiales bacterium
GTGCCGCACCTGCACCTGCACGTGCTGCCGCGGCGCCACGGCGACGCGGTGACGCTCGGATGGCCGCGCCGCGATCCTCCGTTCGAGCAGCTGCAGGCGATGGCGGCGCGCATCCGGCCCTGAAGCCGGTCCGCGGCGCGTGCCGCTCAGGCGGCGACGAGCGCGCGCACCGCGCCGAGCGCGACGGCGGCGGCCACGACGGCCAGCGGCGTCCAGCGCAGGCGCATCAGCAGCACGACCAGAACGATCGCCACGGCGACGTCGGGTACCGACCGCAACGCACTGGTCGACACCGGGTCGATCCACGCCGCGAACAGCACGCCGACCACGCCGGCGTTGATGCCTGCCACCGCCGAGCGCAGCGCGGCGCGCTGGCGCAGCCGAGCCCAGAACGGCAGCGCGCCCACCAGCACCAGCATTCCCGGAAGGAATACGGCGACGAGGCAGGCGCCCGCCCCGAACCATGCGCCCCGGATGCCTGCGAGCGCGAAGCCGGCCTGAGCGACAGCGGCCTGTCCAGCGCCGCCCTCGGTGCCCGCGATCACCGCGCCGAGGTAGGCGGCGAACGTGAACAGCGGGCCCGGCACGGCCTGCGCGGCCCCGTAGCCCGAGAGGAAGGCGGATTCCGAGACCCAGCCGGGCGCGACCACGCTCGCCTGCAGCAGCGGCAGTACCACGTGGCCGCCGCCGAAGACCAGCGCGCCGGCGCGATAGAAGGCTTCGAAGAGCCGCAGCGAAGCGCTTCCCGAGAAGCTTGCCGCGACCGGCAGTGCCGCGAGCAACGCGGCGAACAGCACCAGGGCAAGCAGCCCCGATCGGCGGCCGACGCGATAGTCGTCGCCACCCCCGACCGCGACCGGCGCGCTGTCGAGCATGCGCGCGCCCATGAGCGCACAGGCTGCGAGCGCCAGCAGCTGGGCGACGGCCCCGGGCGCGGCGAGCGCCACCGCTGCTGCCAGCAGCGCGAGCGCCCGGCGCGGCCAGTCCTGCAGCAGCGACCTGGCCATCGACCAGACCGCTTGGGCGACCACCGCGACCGCGACGATCTTCAGCGAATGCACGATCGCGGCGAACAGCGCGCCGTTGCCGCCCTCGCGTGCGAAGCCGAGCGCGAACAGCACCAGCAGCAGCGCCGACGGCAGCGTGAATCCCAGCCATGCGGCGATCGCGCCCGGCCAGCCCGCCCGGCGCAACCCGAGGGCGAACCCGACCTGGCTGCTCGCCGGCCCGGGCAGGAACTGGCACAGCGCGACCAGGTCTGCATAGTCGCGCTCACCGAGCCAGCGGCGCCGCTCGACGAACTCGCGGCGGAAATAGCCGAGGTGCGCGACCGGCCCGCCGAACGATGTGAGGCCCAGCCTCAGGAACGCCCCGAAGACCTCGCCCGCGCTGCCCGCTCTGGAGCCCTCTTGCATGCGCGCGACGATACCGCATCGGACAGCCTGCCGCTTCCCGCCTGCGCCGCTCACCGAACGGCAGGGCCGGGATCGGACGGTATCCTGTCGGCCTCGCGACGCCCCCGGATTCGCCCGATGCACCTGATACGTTTGATGCGCCCGCCCGTGTTCGCCGACGTCCAGGCCGCCGCCGAGCGGCTGCTCGGCCGCGCCCATCGCACGCCGGTGTTGCGCTCGGCGACCGCCGACTCGCGCGCCGGCGCCTCGCTCTTCTTCAAGTGCGAGAACTTCCAGCGGATGGGCGCGTTCAAGTTCCGCGGCGCCTTCAACGCGATCGCGAAGCTGTCACCGGCGCAGCAGCGCGCCGGAGTGATCGCGTTCTCGTCGGGCAACCACGCGCAGGCGATCGCGCTCGCGGCGCGCGAGCTCGGCGTCGACGCGACGATCGTGATGCCTTCCGACGCCCCGGCGGCCAAGCTGGCCGCGACGCGCGACTACGGAGGCGAGATCGTCGCCTACGACCGCTTCGCCGAGGATCGCGAGGCGCTGACGCGGCGCATCGCCGAGGAGCGCGGCCTGACGATCATCCCGCCGTACGATCACGCCGACGTCATCGCCGGCCAGGGCACCGCGGCGCTCGAGCTGTTCGAGGAGGTCGGCCCGCTCGATGCGCTGTTCGTCTGCCTAGGCGGCGGCGGTTTGCTTTCGGGCTGCGCGCTCGCAGCCGGTGCACTCGCCCCCGACTGCGCGGTCTTCGGCGTCGAGCCCGAGGCCGGCGACGACGGCCGCCAGTCGCTGCGCGCCGGGCGCATCGTGACGATCGCGGTGCCGAAGACGATCGCCGACGGGGCGATGACGACCCACCTGGGCGAGCTCACCTTTCCGATCATCCGCGAGCGCGTGCGCGACATCCTGACAGTGTCCGACGAGCAGCTGGTCGCCGTCATGCGCTTCTTCGCCGAACGGATGAAGATGGTGGTCGAGCCGACCGGCTGCCTCGCGGCTGCAGGCGCCTTCGCGTCGGCGCCGAACTGGCGCGGCCGGCGCGTGGGCGTGATCGTCAGCGGCGGCAACGTCGACCTCGCGGCCTACGCCGGCTGGATCGGCCCTCGCTGAAGCACGCCGCTACCGATGGGGCGCAGTAACGGGCCACGCCAGGCGCGGCGCTCAGGCGGTGGCGTCGCGCGTGCGCCCCGCCCTGCGCCCCTGCCCCCACCAGAGCAGCCCCACCAGCAGCAGCGCCGGCGCGTAGACCCAGTGCGCCGACGGTCGGTCGGTCGGCACCAGCACGCCGCCGATCGTCCAGCCCGGCTCGAAGCCCGATTTCTTCGCGCGACTGCCGAAGCGCACGTTGGCGACCTGCACCCGGTCGCCCAGCGCGACCACCGTGATGCCGGCGTCCTGCAATCGCTTGCGCCCGTCGCCGGGGGCGCCGAGCTGCACGCCGACCGTCTTGCGCACCTGCTCGCCCTCGATGTTGGTGCCCTCGATGATCATCGCGAGCCGCTCGTCTTCGCCGAGTTGGTGCGCCACTTCGAGGATCTTCGACGCCGGCGCCTCGGCGTACGGCGCGGCGATCCGGTCCATGAAGAAGTCGGGCCGGAAGAGCGCGAACGAGGCCAACAGCAGCAGCACCACCTCCCACCATCGACAGCGTTCGCGAAACCACGCCATCGTCGCCGCCGCGAACGCCAGCGACGCGACCGTCGACGCGACCGCGACGCTCGCGAGGTCGAACCAGCCGCTGACGTCGATCAGCAGCAACGCCGGGTTGAAGATGAAGACGAACGGCAGCACCACCGTGCGCAGTGCGTAGACCGAGCCCTGCAGCCCGGTGCGTATCGGGTCTTCGCCGGAGATCGCCGCGGCGGCGAACGACGCGAGGCCGACCGGTGGCGTGATGTCGCCCATGATGCCGAAGTAGAAGACGAAGAGGTGCACCGCGACCAGCGGAATGATCAGCCCGCTCTGGGCTCCCAGCTCGACGATCACCGGTGCCATCAGCGATGCAACCAGGATGTAGTTGGCCGTGGTCGGCACGCCGAGGCCCAGCACCAGGCAGACGAACGCGGTGAACAGCAGCATCACGATCACGTTGCCCTGCGAGACGACTTCGACGAAGTCGGTCATCCGGAAGCCCAGGCCGGTGAGCGTGATGCCGCCGACGATGATGCCCGCCGTCGCCGTCGCGATCCCGATGCCGATCATGTTGCGCGCGCCGTCGTTCAGGCCCTGCACGACCTCGTCGAAGCCCTTGCGCCAAGCGCCGTGCGTCCCGCTGCCGCGGAACAGCGCGATCAGCGGGCGTTGCGTGAGCATCAGCGCCACCAGCGTGACGGTCGCCCAGAACGCGCTCAGCGCCGGGCTCATCTCTTCGACCATCAGGCACCAGATCAGGACGCCGATCGGGATCAGGAAGTGCAGCCCCGCCCTGACCGTCGGCCAGGTGTCGGGCAGCACCGGGTTGTCGATGTCGATTTCCTGCGGCAGGTCCGGGTAGCGGCTCGCCACGCGCAGCAGCGCGACGTGCAGCGCGAGCAGCAGCGCCGCGAGCACCCACGGCGCGGCGGCGCCGAGCAGCGCCTGGGCGCCGATCGCGATCCAGTAGACGAGGCCGCAGACGGCGATCGTGCCCGACACGCCCAGCGCCCAGCCGATCGCCTTCTCGCGCAGGCTGCGCGGGCGCTGCGAGGCGCTCGCGCGCAGCCCCATCTTCAGCGCCTCGAGGTGCACGATGTAGAAGAGCGAGATGTACGAGATCGTCGCCGGCAGGAACGCATGTCGGACGATGTCGCTGTAGGGGATGCCGACGTACTCGACCATCAGGAACGCCGCCGCGCCCATCACCGGCGGCATGATCTGCCCGTTGACCGACGACGCAGTCTCGATCGCGCCGGCCTTGATGCCGCCGTAGCCGGCCTTCTTCATCAACGGGATGGTGAAGATGCCGCCCGACACCACGTTGGACACCGAGGAGCCGGAGATCAGGCCGTTGAGCGCCGAGGAGACCACCGCCACCTTGGCCGGGCCGCCGCGCAGGTGGCCGAGCATCGCGAACGACACCTGCATCATGTAGTTTCCGGCGCCGGCGCGATCGAGCAGCGAGCCGAACAGCACGTAGATGAAGATGAACGTCACCGACACGCCGAGCGCCACGCCGTAGACGCCCTCGGTGGTGAGCCACATGTGCGAGAGCATCCGCTCGAGCGAGGCGCCCTTGTGCGAGACGACGTCGGGCAGGTGCGGGCCGAGGAAGATGTAGGCGATGAAGACCAGCGCCAGCACCGCCATCGGCGCGCCGACCGCGCGGCGCGTCGCCTCGAGCAGCAGCACCATGCCGATCGTGGCGACGACGATGTCCATCGCGATCGGCACGCCGGGCCGCGTCGCGAGCTGGTTGTAGAACAGCAGCAGGTACGCGCCAGCGAAGGCGCCGACCAGCGCGAACGCCCAGTCCAGCAGCGGCACGCGGTTGCGCACGCCGGGTCGCCGCGAGCCCGGGTATGCGAGAAACGCGAGGAACAGCGCGAGACCCAGGTGCAGCGCGCGCGCCTCGGTGTCG
Organism: uncultured Burkholderiales bacterium; assembly: GCA_937872345.1. GTDB lineage: Bacteria > Pseudomonadota > Gammaproteobacteria > Burkholderiales > Burkholderiaceae_E > Zeimonas. The sequence goes on from CALMSQ010000243.1 coordinate 4,960, forward strand.
TTCAGCAGCCCGAAGCCGAGCGAGAACGGCAGCGGCGACGCGTACCAGAGCTGGAATGCGGACCAGGCGAGCGCGACCGCGGTGATGATCGCCCCGGAGACGCCCGAGGCGGCGCGCCCGCCGGTGTCGGCGTCGGCAACGAGTTGCTGGAGTTCGGCCGAGGGCTTGCCGGTCTCGCTCATGCGGATCTCCGGTTCGGTGGCGCGCACGAAAAAGCGGGCGCAGGGCCCGCTTCTTCGCGCGCTCGGAGACGGGTGCCTACTTCACCCAGCCCTTCTCGCGGTAGTAGCGCAGCGCGCCCTCGTGCAGCGGCGCCGACAGGCCGTCCTTGACCATGTTCTGCGGCGTGAGGCTGGCGAGCGCCGGGTGCAGCTTCTTGAACTCGTCGAAGTTGTCGAACACCGCCTTGACGACCTGGTAGACGGTGTCGGCCGGCACCTTCGCCGACGTGACCACCGTCGCGAGCACGCCATAGGTCTGCGTGGGCTGCGGGTTGCCGGGGTACAGGCCAGCGGGGATCGTCGCCCTCGCGTAGTACGGCTTGTCGGCCAGCAGCTTGTCGACCGCCGGGCCGGTCAGCGAGACCAGCTTCGCGCCGCAGGTCGTCGTCGGGTCCTGGATGTTCGCCGACGGATGGCCGACCGCGTAGAAGAAGCCGTCGATCTTGCCGTCGCACAGCGCCGGGCCGTGCTCGTCGGCCTTCAATTCGGCGGCGAGCCCGAAGTCGCCCATCTTCCAGCCGAGCGCACCGAGGAGCTCCTCCATCGACGAGCGCGTGCCGGAGCCCGGATTGCCGACGTTGAAGCGCTTGCCCTTGAAGTCGGCGAAGCTCTGCACGTTGGCTTCCTTGCGCGCCACCACGGTGAACGGCTCGGGGTGCACCGAGAACACCGCGCGCTCGTCGGCCCAGGCGCCGGCGTCCTTGAACTGCCCGGCGCCCTTCAGTGCGTTGTACTGCACGTCGGATTGCGCGAAGCCGAGATCGAGCTCGCCCGCCTTGATCGTGTTGACGTTGAACACCGAGCCGCCGGTCGACTCGACCGAGCAGCGGATGCCATGCTTGGAACGATCCTTGTTGACCAGCCTGCAGATCGCGCCGCCGGCCGCGTAGTAGACCCCGGTGACGCCGCCGGTGCCGATGGTGATGAATTTCGACTGGGCCGCCACCGGCGCCGCGAACGCGGCCGCCGACAGCGCGGCACCGGCGATCGCAGCGAGACGCGCGGTTCGGATGGTCTGCTTCATGCGGAGGACTCCCTGTCTTTCTCTTGTTGGAACCGACTCATTATGCTGATCCCGCCGCCCGAGGCAAGTCGGGAAAGCGTGGCCCGCCCGCGCGATGCGCGAGCGCTCCGGTCGCGTTCGACGCCGCTTGTATGTTCAGACCAGATCAGCACGGTAGACTCTGATCGCCGTTGAGGCGGCCAGACCGTCCCGTGCAGTTTGGTAGCGGCTGGGGTGATCGAGCCCGTCTCTGAGTACAGAACGCACGGCCGCCGTGCTGGTCTTC
>CALMSQ010000244.1:0-9189 GCA_937872345.1 uncultured Burkholderiales bacterium
CGCATCCACGGCGACAGCCCGAGCAGGTCGTCGAAAGCGCTCAACGGCAGGATCCCCCGGTTTTCCCTGAGTTTGTCGGACGGACGACAACTATACTTTGCCGCCTGCCTTAGACTGCCCGTGGCGGCACGACGCACGCCACGCGGGCGCCGTGCGCGCGCGAAGCAGGCCGCGGCGACGGCCGGGAGGCAGACACTTGCAGGGCGAAGCGACACCGATCCTCGAGGCGAAGGCGATCTCGCTGCAGTTCGGCGGAGTCCGGGCGTTGAGCGACGTCAGCTTCCACGTACAGCCGGGCGAACTCTTCTCGATCATCGGCCCGAACGGCGCGGGCAAGACCTCGATGCTGAACTGCATCTCGGGCCGCTACACGCCCACCGAGGGACAGGTCGCGTTCAAGGGCCGCGACATCACGGCGCTGACGCCGAACGAGCGGGCCAGGCTCGGGCTCGGTCGCACCTTCCAGAACCTCGCGCTGTTCAGCCACATGACCGTGCTGGACAACATCATGGTCGGCCGGCACCACCTGCTGAAGAACAACTTCCTCACCGGCGGCCTCTACTGGTTCGGCGGCGCGCAGCGCGAGGAGCTCGAGCACCGGCGCCATGTCGAGGACATCATCGACTTCCTCGAGATCAGCCACATCCGCAAGGCGGTCGCAGGCACGCTGTCCTATGGCCTGCGCAAGCGCGTCGAGCTGGCGCGCGCGGTCGCGGTCAAGCCCGACCTGATCCTGCTCGACGAGCCGATGGCCGGCATGAACCTCGAGGAGAAAGAGGACATGGCCCGCTACATCGTCGACCTCAACGAGGAGTGGGGGATGACGGTGATCATGATCGAGCACGACATGGGCGTGGTCATGGACATCTCGCAGCGTGTCATCGTGCTGGACTTCGGCCGCAAGATCGCCGACGGCCTGCCCGACGAGATCATGCACAACGAGCACGTGAAGACCGCCTACCTGGGCGTGGACGACGAGGCCGCCTGATGCAAGCGCAGTACGGCGACGTCGTCCGTCACGACACCCTTCCGAAGCTGCTGCTGCACAACGCCGAGCGCTGGCCCGGCGAGGTCGCGATGCGCGAGAAGGAGTTCGGCATCTGGAACGAGTTCACCTGGTCCGACTACCGCGACCGGGTCAGGGAGATCGCGCTCGGGCTGATCGAACTCGGCGTCAGGCGCGGCGAGGTCGTCAGCTACCTCGGCAAGAACCGCCCCGAGATGGTCTGGAGCGAACTCGCGATCCATTCGATCGGCTGCATGTCGCTCGGCGTCTATCACGACGCGATGCCCCAGGAGGTCGCCTACCTGGTCGACTACGCCGAGGTGCGGGTCGTCCTGGCCGAGGACGAGGAGCAGGTCGACAAGCTGCTCGAGGTCGCCGAGCACTCGAAGAGCATCGAGCGGATCGTCTACTTCGACCCGCGCGGCATGAGGAAGTACCGCGACCCGCGCCTGGTGAGCTGGGACGAGCTGAAGGCGATGGCGGCGCGCGCCGCGGCCCGCGAGCCCTCGCGCTTCGCCGACGAGGTGGCGCTGGGCAAGGCCGAAGACGTCGCGATCCTGTGCACGACCTCCGGCACCACCTCGAACCCGAAGCTGGCGATGCTGCAGGCCGGGCCCTTCCTCGGCCACTGCGCGGCCTATCTCGAGGTCGACCCGAAGCTGCCGACCGACAACTACGTGTCGGTGCTGCCGCTTCCGTGGATCATGGAGCAGATCTACGCGGTGGCGCAGCCGCTGATCTGCCGCATCACGGTCAACTTCGTCGAGGAGCCCGAGACGATGATGGCCGACCTGCGCGAGATCGGGCCGACGTTCGTGCTGCTGGCGCCGCGCGTGTGGGAGCAGATCGCGGCCGACGTGCGGGCGCGGATGATGGACGCGACGCGCTTCAAGCAGAAGATGTTCGAGCTGGGCATGAGGCTGGGCCTGCAGGCGCTCGACCGCAAGCGCCGCTCCTGGCTCGCCGAGCTGATCCTGTTCCGGCCGCTGCGCGACCGGCTCGGCTTCAGCTTCCTGAAGTCGGCGGCCACCGGCGGCGCGGCGCTGGGCCCCGACACCTTCCGCTTCTTCCAGGCCATGGGCGTGCCGCTGCGCCAGATCTACGGCCAGACCGAGCTCGCCGGCGCCTACACGATCCACCGGCCCGGCGACGTCGACTTCGACACGGTGGGCCTGCCCTTCGGCCGGACCGAGCTGCGCATCGACCAGCCCGACAGGAACGGCGTGGGCGAGATCGTCGCGCGCAACTCGGGCATGTTCCTGGGTTTCTACCGCAACGACGACGCCACCCGCGCCGACGTGCGCGACGGCTGGATGTACACCGGCGACGCCGGCTACATCAAGAAGGAGAACGGCCACCTGGTCGTCATCGACCGGGTCAAGGACCTCGCCACGACGTCCAGCGGCACCCGCTTCTCGCCGCAGTTCATCGAGAACAAGCTGAAGTTCTCGCCGTTCATCGCCGAGGCGGTCGTCCTGGGCCACGACCGGCCCTACCTGGCCGCGATCGTCTGCATCCGCTACTCGATCGTCTCGAAGTGGGCCGAGCAGCGCAGCATCGCGTTCACGAACTACACCAGCCTGTCGTCGCGCCCCGAGGTCTACCGGCTGCTGCGCGAGGAGGTCGAGAAGGTCAACGCGACGCTGCCCGAGCCGCAGCGCGTACGCAAGTTCGTGCTGCTGTACAAGGAGCTCGACGCCGACGACGGCGAGCTGACCCGCACCCGCAAGGTCCGGCGCAACGTGATCGCGGACAAGTACGCCGACATCATCGACGCGATCTACGGCGACACGCCGATGGTGCACGTCGACACCGTGATCCGCTTCCAGGACGGCACGACCTCGCGGATCCAGACCGACCTGGTGGTCGAGAAGCTGCTCGAGACCGCGGCCGCCGGCCCGGGGTCCGCGAAGGCCGTGGCCGCCGAGCGGGCAGCGTAGCAGAGGGAACCATGAACACCGACCTTCTTGTCCAGCTGCTCGTCAACGGCGTGATCATCGGGACGCTGTACGGCGTCGTCGCGATGTGCTTCGTGCTGATCTACAAGTCGACGCAGATCGTGAACTTCGCGCAGGGCGAGTTCCTGCTGATCGGGGCCTGGACCTGCTGGTGGCTGCTCACCAGCATGAAGGTGCCGTTCTGGCTCGGCTTCCCGCTGACGCTGGCCTTCATGACCGCATTCGGGGTGTTGCTGCAGATACTGGTGCTCAGGCCGATGATCGGCGAGCCGATCATCTCGGTGATCATGGTCACGATCGGCCTGTCGATCTTCTTCCAGGCGATGATGAAGTGGATGTTCGGCGTCTGGACCGCGCCGTTCCCCGAGGTGTTCTCGTCGAAGTCGATGAACATCCTGGGACTGAACGTGCAGACGCCCTACATCATGTCGATGCTGATCTCGCTGGTGATCATGGCCGGCTTCGCCTGGTTCTTCAAGTTCTCGCGGATGGGCCTGGCGATGCGCGCCACCGCCTTCAACCAGCAGGTTGCGCAGAGCCTGGGCATCTCGGTGAAGACCGTCTTCGCCGCGGCCTGGGCGATCTCGGCGGTCGTCTCGGCGCTGGCCGGCGTCGTGGTCGGCATGGTCAACGGCGTGTCGCAGGCGCTGTCCTTCTTCGGGATCAAGGTCTTTCCGGCGGTCATCCTGGGCGGGCTCGACTCGATCGTCGGCGCGATCGTCGGCGGGCTGATCATAGGGGTGCTCGAGAACCTGGCCGAGTTCGTCGACAGCCAATACCTGAACTGGGGCAACCTGTACACGGTGGCGCCGTTCTACGCGCTGATCGTGATCCTGATGATCAAGCCCTACGGCCTGTTCGGCACGAAGCAGATCGAGAGGATCTGACCGCATGGCGACGACCTCTTCGGCCCTGGTCCCCTGCGGCCAGTTCAAGACCAGCTACCGCCGGGACACGACGATCTTCCCGACGCCGGTCTCGCGGGCGTTCGCGATCGCGGCGGTGCTGCTGTTGTGCCTCGCGCCGTTGAAGATCGGCGGCACCGAGCTGCTGAGCTCCTACCAGCTGAACCTGCTGATCCAGATCGGCTACTACGGGATCGCCGCGCTCGGCCTGAACATCCTGGTCGGGTTCACCGGACAGATCTCGCTGGGCCACGCGGCCTTCTTCGGCTTCGGCGCGTTCGCGTCGGCGTGGCTGAACAACCGGTGGGGCGTGCCGGTGTTCTGGGCGATCCCGCTGGCCGGCCTGATGACCACGATCGTCGGCATGCTGTTCGGCATCCCGGCCGCCCGGATCAAGGGCCTGTACCTGGCAATCGCGACGTTCGCCGCCCAGTTCATCCTCGAGGACTTCTTCGCCCGCGCCGGATGGTTCACCGGCGGCTCGTCGGGCACGATCGCGCAGCCGTTCAGCCTCTTCGGCTGGCAGATCTCCGGCGACCGGCAGTACTTCTACGTGGTGCTGGCCTGGCTGGTCGTGCTGTACCTGGTCGGCGCGAACCTGCTGCGCAGCCGCGACGGGCGCGCGTTCGTGGCGGTGCGCGATCACTACCTGTCGGCCGAGATCATGGGCATCAACCTGACCAAGTACCGGGTGCTGTCCTTCGGGATCGCGGCCTTCTACGCGGGCGTGGGCGGCGCGCTGTTCGGCCACTACCTCAGCTTCGTGTCGGCCGAGTCGTTCACGATCCTGCTGTCGATCCAGTTCCTCGGAATGATCATCATCGGGGGCATGGGCAGCGTGATGGGTACCCTGATGGGCACGGCGTTCATGGTGCTGTTGCCCGAGACCGTGCAGGCCTTCTCGCAGGCGGCGGGGAGCGTCTTCCCGGCGCTCACCGAAGGCATCGCCTTCCTGAAGGAAGGCGCGATCGGCCTGGCCATCGTGCTGTTCCTGATGTTCGAGCCCGACGGGCTCGCGCATCGCTGGAAGATGATCAAGGCGTACTGGAAGCTCTATCCGTTCTCGTACTAGCGTCCAAAGGAGGAAACTGAAGATGAAGACCACCGTATTCGCCGCCGCAGCCGCGGCGCTCGTGCTCGGCGCAGGCCCCGCCTCGGCGGCCGACCCGATCTTCGTCGGCCACCTGGTCGACTACACCGGGCCGACCTCGGACGTCGGCAAGCCCTACGGCCAGGGCGTCGCCGACGCGATGGCCTGGATCAACAAGAACGGCGGCATCGCCGGCCGGCCGCTGAAGTTCGAGACCGTCGACTACAGCTACAACGCGCCGCGCGCGATCGCCACCTACAAGAAGTGGGTCGGCACCGACAAGGCGGTCACGATCCAGGGCTGGGGCACGGCCGACACCGAGGCGCTGGTCGGCTTCCAGGCGGAGGACAAGATTCCGAACTTCTCGGCGTCGTACTCCGGCCACCTGACCGATCCGCAGGGCAAGGGCCCGAAGGGCACCAAGCCCGCGCCGTACAACTTCTTCTACGGCCCGTCGTACCCCGACGGTTGCCGCGCGCTGGTGCAGTGGGCGGCGGGGGACGCGAAGACGAAGAAGATCGACAAGCCCAAGTTCGTCCACCTGGGCGACAACCACCCGTACCCGAACGCGCCGAAGGCGGGCTGCGCGGCCTACGCGACCGAGCTCGGCTTCGAGGTGATGCCGTCGATCCAGTACTCGCTGAAGCCCGGCGACTTCAAGGCCCAGTGCCTGAGCCTGAAGGAATCCGGCGCCCAGTACGCCTTCCTCGCCAACACCGGCGGGTCGACGATCTCGCTGCTGAAGTCCTGCGAGACGGTGGGCGTCAAGACCCAGTACCTGGCCAACGTCTGGGGAATGGACGAGAACGCGCTGCGCGGCGCGGGCGATGCGGCCGACGGCGTGATGTTCGTGGTCGGCGCCGCCGACTGGAAGTCCGACGCGCCGGGCATGAAGACGGTGCGCGAGATCTCGAAGATCTCCGATCCGACCGGCAACGAGTACCGGCCCGTCCACTACATGCGCGGCATCTGCTCGGCCTTCTTCATGCGTGACGCGATGGTCGCTGCGACCAAGATGAACGGCGGCGTCACCGGCCCGAACATCAAGGCCGCGATGGAGCAGTTCAAGGACCACGTCCCGGCGGAGCTGCAGGGCGTCTGCATCCCGTCGACCTGGACGGCCGAAGATCACCGGGGCACGACCAAGGTGTTCATCTATCGCGCCAACTCCAAGGGCGGCCAGCAGTCGATCTCGAAGGCCGGCGAGGCGGACATCCCGCGCAAGCCCGAGTGGCTCGGCTGGTAAGCAGCCTGTACGCCCCCCTCTTCGCCCTGCGAAGAGGGGGGCCCCGGAAAGCAGCGGAGCAGCACGCATGGCGCAAGCCGAATCCGTCCTCGCCGAGCCGGCGAAGACCGGAACGAACGCAGCGACGAAGCCGCCGATCCTGACGGTCAACAACATCGAGGTCGTCTACGACGAGGTCATTCTCGTGCTTCGCGGCGTCAGCCTCGAGGTGCCCGAGGGCGAGATCGTCGCACTGCTCGGGCCCAACGGCGCCGGCAAGTCGACCACGCTGAAGGCGATCTCGGGGCTGCTGCGCACCGAGGACGGCGAGGTCACGCGCGGCAACGTCACGTTCATGGGCGAGGAGATCGCCAACCGGGCGCCCGAGGACATCGTGCGCCGGGGCATCTTCCAGGTCATGGAGGGCCGCCGGATCGTCGAGGACATGACGGTCGTCGAGAACCTGCGGCTCGGCGCCTACACGCGCCGCGACGGCGCGGGCGTCAAGCGCGACCTCGACATGGTCTTCGACTTCTTCCCCCGGCTGCGCGAGCGCACCGGCCTGGCCGGATACCTGTCGGGCGGCGAGCAGCAGATGCTGGCGATCAGCCGCGCGCTGATGGCCAGGCCAAAGATGATCCTGCTCGACGAGCCGTCGATGGGCCTGTCGCCGCTGCTGGTGAAGGAAGTGTTCGGCATCATCCGCCAGCTCAATCGCGAGCTCGGCATCACCATCCTGCTGGTCGAGCAGAACGCGCGCATGGCGCTGCACGCGGCCAGCTACGGCTACATCATGGAGTCGGGCAAGATCGTCCTCGACGGCACGCAGGCCGACCTGGTCGACAACGAGGACGTCCGCGAGTTCTACCTGGGGGGCGGGGGCGAGGAGCGCCGCTCGTTCAAGAACCTGAAGTCCTACAAGCGCCGCAAGCGCTGGCTCTGAACCGATGTCGGCCTGGTACGACAGCCTCGAAACCCGTCCCGCCGAGGCGCGCGAAGGGGCGCTGATGGCACGGCTTCCCGGCCTGGTCGAGCACGCGATCACGAAGTCGCGCGGCTGGGCGAGGCTGCTCGCCGGCGTCGATCCGCGCGCGGTGAGCTCGCGCAAGGCGCTCGCGCAGCTGCCGGTGCTGCGCAAGAGCGACCTGAAGACGATGCAGGAACAGGACCCGCCTTTCGGCGGCCTGTGCACGGTCGAGCCGGGCCGTCTGGGGCGCCTGTTCATGTCGCCCGGGCCGATCTTCGATCCCGAAGGCGCGCGCGACGATCCGTGGCGCGCGGCGCGCGCGCTGTACGCGGCCGGCATCCGCCCCGGACACATCGTGCAGAACTGCTTCGGCTATCACCTGACGCCGGGCGCCTGGATGGTCGACGGCGCCGCCCGAAAGCTCGGCTGCGCGGTGATCCCGGCCGGGATCGGCCAGACCGAGCAGCAGATCGAGCTGATCCGGCGCTTTCGCCCGGACGCCTACGCGGGCACGCCGTCGTTCCTGCGGATCATCGTCGAGAAGGCGCGCGAGCTCGCGCTGGACATCTCGACGCTCAAGCGCGCGCTGCTGGCGGCCGAAGCGCTGCCGCCGAGCCTGCGCTCGTGGTTCCACCAGCAGGGCATCGAGACGGTGCTGCAGTGGTACGGCACCGCCGACCTGGGGCTGGTCGCCTACGAGTCGAGCGCGATGGAGGGGATGATCCTCGACGAGGACCTGATCCTCGAAATCGTGCGCCCGGGAACCGGCGAGCCGGTTCCCGACGGCGAGGTCGGCGAGATCGTCGTCACCAGCTTCAATCCCGAGTACCCGATGATCCGCTTCGGCACCGGCGACCTGTCGGCGGTGCTGCCCGGCATCTCGCCGTGCGGGCGCACCAACGTGCGCATCCGCGGCTGGCTCGGCCGCGCCGACCAGACGACCAAGGTGCGCGGGATGTTCGTCCACCCCGGGCAGGTCGCCGAGATCGTCCGGCGCGTCCCGCCGGTCGCGCGCGCGCGGCTCGTCGTCGAGGGCGAGATGGCCAACGACCGCATGACGCTGAAGTGCGAGGTCGATGCGGCGAAGCTCGCCGCGGCCGGCGGCGCGCAGGCGTTGTCGGCGCAGCTCGCCGACGCGGTGCGCGACGTCACCAAGCTGCGCGGCGAGATCGCGCTGGTCGAGCCCGGCAGCCTGCCGAACGACGGCAAGGTCATCGAGGACGCGCGCAAGTACGATTGAGCGCCGCGCGCGCCGCTACACTGGCGCATCGATCCCGGAGCAGACGATGCCCCGCTTCCAGACGCTGAAGTACGCGCGCGACCGCGCCAATCCGCGGATCGCGCGGATCACGCTGAACCGGCCCGAGCGCCTGAACGCGATCGACGAGCGGATGCCCGGCGAGATCCGGCGCGCGGTGGCGCTCGCCAACGACGACGACGACATTCACGTGATCGTGCTCGCCGGGGCGGGGCGCGCCTTTTGCGCCGGCTACGACCTGCAGGCGTTCGGCGAAGGCGTCGTCGACCATCCGTGCCAGCAGGAGTCGACGCCCTGGGACCCGATGCTCGACTACCGGACCATGAAGCGCTTCACCGAGGACTTCATGAGCCTGTGGCACAGCTACAAGCCGACGATCGCGCAGGTGCACGGCCACGCGGTCGCGGGCGGCAGCGACATCGCGCTGTGCTGCGACCTGCTGGTGATGGCCGACGACGCGCGGATCGGCTACATGCCCACGCGCGTCTGGGGATGCCCGACCACCGCGATGTGGACCTTCCGGCTCGGGCCGATGCGCGCCAAGCGGATGATGTTCACCGGCGACACGATCGACGGCCGGACGGCGAAGGACTGGGGACTCGCCACCGACGCGGTGCCCGCGGCGCACCTCGACGAGGCCGTGCGCGCGCTCGCCGGGCGCATCGCCGGCGTGCCGCGCGGTCACCTGATGATGCACAAGCTGGTCGTCAACCAGGTGCTCGAGTCGATGGGGCTCGAGCAGACGCAGATGTTCGCGACCGTCTTCGACGGCATCACGCG
>CALMSQ010000245.1:0-9196 GCA_937872345.1 uncultured Burkholderiales bacterium
TCGGAACCCGGGCGCGCCTCGCGGTAGAGGCGCGGCACGGTCTCGAGGTTGTGGTTCATCACGTCCGGCGGCGCCGCTTCGAGGATCGCGAGCGCGCGCTCCATCCGGCCGCGGAAGTCGGGCACCAGCACCTCGATGCGCGTCGCCGGCGACAGCTCGCGCACCTTGCGGATGCAGTCGACGAAGTGCTGGGCGCCGCCGTCGCGCAGGTCGTCGCGGTCGACGCTGGTGATGACGACGTACGCGAGCTTCAGCGCGGCGATCGTCTTCGCGAGGTTCTCGGGCTCGGCCGCATCGAGCGGCGCAGGGCGACCGTGGCCGACGTCGCAGAACGGGCAGCGCCGCGTGCAGGTGTCGCCCATGATCATGAAGGTGGCGGTGCCCCGGCCGAAGCACTCGCCGATGTTCGGGCACGACGCCTCTTCGCAGACCGTGTGCAGCCGATGCTCGCGCAGGATGCTCTTGATCTCGTAGAAGCGGGTGTGGTGCGAGCCGGCCCGGACCCGGATCCAGTCGGGTTTCTTGAGCACCTCGGCCGGCCGGACGATCTTGACCGGGATGCGCGAGGTCTTGTCGGCACCCTTCTGCCTGGACGAGGGGACGGCGCCGGCGGCTGCCGGGGCGCGGGGATCGAGGGGCGAAGTCATCGCTTGCTTTCGAGGGAGGCGGCCAATTGCCGGCCGAAGCGCGCTGCCAGGTCTGCCATGTCGACGTCGCCCACGCAGCTGCGAAGGTCGGTCACCGCCAGGCCCGGATAGCCGCAGGGGTCGATCCGGGAGAACGGTTCGAGATCCATCGCCACGTTCAACGCTACACCATGGTAGCTGCAACCGCGCGAGATCCTGATGCCCAGTGAGGCGATCTTGGCTCCAGTTGCGCCGTCGCGTCCGGCCAGGTAGACGCCCGGCGCGCCGGCCCGGCGCGTGGCCTCGACCCCTGACGCGCCTAGCACCGCGATCGTCGCGTCCTCGATGGTCGACACGAAGTCGCGCACCGTCAGCGAGCGGCGGCGCAGGTCGATCAGCAAGTAAGCAACCACTTGCCCGGGTCCGTGATAGGTGACCTGGCCGCCGCGCTCGGTGCGCACGACCGGGATGTCGCCGGGCGCATGCAGGTGCTCGGGCCGCGACGCGTGCCCCAGCGTGAACACCGGTGGATGCTCGACCAGCCAGATTTCGTCGCGGGTCGTGGCCGCACGTCCGAGAGTGAACGCTTGCATCTCCTGGACGGTGGGCAGGTAGGGGCGCTGCCGGAATGGCCGAACCTTCGGCGCCGACGGCGCCCCCCGCTCGGCGGCAGGCGTCACAGCACGATGCTCACCAGCGGGTGCGTGGCCAGCGCGCGATACAGCCGCTCGAGCTGTTCGCGCGACTCGACGCGCACCACGACGGTCACGCTGAGGTACGTCCCCTGGCTCGACGCACGCAGCTCGATCGTCGCCGGGTCGAACGTGGGGACGTGCTCGAGCACCGTGGCCGCGATCGACTGCGCGAACTCGTCGACCCGGCGCCCCATGACCTTCAACGGGAAGTCGACCGGGAACTCGAGCAGGCGCTCGAGCCGGTCGAACGCGGCGCCGACTTCGTTCGAGTCGCTCATCGGCTCGCCAGGCGGGCCTTGACCTGCTGGTAGGCCGCGTACAGGTTCGCGAACACCGGCCCGGGCTTGCCGGTGCCGACCGGGCGACCGTCCAGGCTCGTGATCGCCAGCACCTCCTTCGTGGCCGAGCTGAGGATCAGCTCGTCGGCAGCCTGCACCTCCTCGCGCAGGATGCGACGCAGCTGCAGCGCGATGCCGGCCTGCTCGCACAGCTCCTGGATCAGCCCGTAGCGCACGCCCTGCAGGACCAGGTTGTCGGTCGGCGGCCCGAACAGGCGCTCGCCGCGCGCCACCCAGATGTTGCTGGCCGACCCCTCGGTGAGGTAGCCGTCGCGGAACATCACGCACTCGGCTGCGCCGGCCTGCACCGCCGCTTCGCGCGCCAGCACGTTGCCGAGCAGCGAGGTCGACTTGATGTCGCAGTGCAGCCAGCGCTCGTCGGGCAGCGTGATCGCGGCCACGCCCTGCTCGACCTGCGCCGCACTGGGCAGTACCAGCGGGCTCGACATGCCGAAGACGGTCGGCCGGACGGCGGGGCGCGGGAACGCGTGATCGCGGCGCGCCACGCCGCGCGTGACCTGCATGTAGACGAACTGGTCGGGCCACTCGTGGCGCGCGACCAGGTCGGTGACGAGCTTCGTCCAGCCGTCGTCGTCGTGCGGGTTGTCGATGCCGATGGCCGCGAGGCTGCGCTTGAGGCGGGCGAGGTGCTGCGGCCAGCGGAACGGGCGCCGCGCGTAGACCGGCACGACCTCGTAGATGCCGTCGCCGAAGATGAAGCCGCGATCGAGTACCGGCACGCGGGCCTCTTCGATCGGCATGAACTCGCCGTTCAGGTACGCCGTTTGCGTCATGCGTGTCTCCGCAGTGTCACTTCGCGAGCATCATCCGCAGGCCGTCCCAGGTGCGGCCGAACCATCCGGCCGGCTCGACGGTGGCCAGCGCGACCAGCGGGCGCTCGATCAGCAGCTTGTCTTCGACCTTCACGCGAAGCGTGCCGATCTTCTGCCCCTGCGTGATCGGTGCCACCAGCGGCTGGACGCGCTCGATCTCGGCCTTCACCTTGTCGGCCTGCCCGCGCGGCACCGTGACCACGAGGTCGCTGTCGAAGCCGCCTGCGATCGTGTCGGCCTTGCCTTTCCAGACCTGGTAGCTTCCGGCCGGCTGGCCCTTTGCGTAGACGCGCACCGCGTCGAAGTTCTGGAAGCCGTAGTTCAGCAGCTTCTGCGACTCGATCGCGCGCGCCGACTCCGAGCTCGCGCCGATCACCACCGAGATCAGGCGTCGCTCGGCGTCCAGGCCGGGTTGCTTGCGATGCGCCGATGCGATCAGGCAATAGCCGGCCGCCTCGGTGTGGCCGGTCTTCATGCCGTCGACGCTCGGGTCGATTGCGAGCAGCCGGTTGCGGTTGGGCTGGCGGATGTTGTTGAACGTGTATTCGCGCTTGGAGTACAGCGGGTAGTAGTCGGGGTAGTCCGCGATCAGCCTGGCGGCCAGCGTCGCCATGTCGCGCGCGGTGCTGTAGTGCTCGGGGTCGGGAAGGCCGGTCGCGTTGCGGAATTGCGTGTTGCGCATCCCGAGGCGCTGCGCCTCGCGGTTCATCTGCTGCGCGAAGGTCTCCTCGCTGCCGCCGAGCGCCTCGGCGAGCACGATCGAGGCATCGTTGCCCGATTGCACGATCATGCCGTTGAGCAGTTCGTCGACCGTGGCCGGCTTGAGCGGATCGACGAACATGCGCGAGCCGCCGGCCTTGTAGGCCGCCTGCGACACCGCCGGCCGCTGGTCGAGCGCGAGCCGCTTCTCCTTCAGCGCGCTGAACGCGATGTACGCGGTCATCACCTTGGTGAGCGACGCCGGTTCGATCTTCAGGTCGGGATCGTGCGCGGCGAGCACCTGCCCGGACGTCGCATCGAGCAGCAGCCACGAGCGCGCGGCGATCGCGGGCGGTGCGATCTGCGCGATCGCCGCGTCCGGCGCGGCGAGCGGCACGAAGGAGAGGGCGACGAGCAGGCTGCGGAGCATCGATCGGAGCATCAGTGGCCTCGTGTTGGGCGCCGCGGAGACGCGTCCGTGCGTGACCGCCGGCGCGCGGCCCGCGCGCGGCCGCGCAGGGATGGCGGAAGAAGGCCCGAATTATAGGACGCGCGTCGCGCGGACCTCGGCGCCGCCGCGCGTGCGCGCTTCAGCGCGGTCGCTGCGCCTGCTCGAACACGGGGCGCACCGCCGCGACGATGCGTCGCGCGGCGGCCTCGCCACTGCGGTAATAGACGACGTCGACGGCTTCGCGCAGCACCCTGCGCAGCACTTCCATGTTCACGCAGTCGGCGATTCGCGCCTCCCAGACGTGGCCGGCGGCGCCGAGTTCGGCGCCGAACAGGCCGCGCACGCTTCGCTTGGCCTCGTTCAGCAGCGCCTGTTCGGCGCTGGCGCGCGCGCGGCGCTCGGCCTCGGTCGGCTCGTCGGCGAGCCCGGCGACCTCGATCAGGCGCTGCCCCTCGAGTTCGACGAGAATCGGCCCGAGCTCGCCGGGGCGCGCGAAATTCGGCAGGTCGCCGACGCAACGCTTGCCGTCGATCACCACGAGGATGCGCCGCGCGGCCGGCGTCAGGCCCCTTCGGGGTTGCTCGGCCTCGTCGTGTCCGTCGGCAGTTCGCGCGTAAATCAGGCGCGGATCGGGCTCGTCGTGCATCCTCGCGTCAGATCGCGCCGCAGCGCCGCAGGAAGTCGTCGACTCCGGCGCGGCCGCCGCAGGCCTCGACGACCGACAGGACCGCGGGAAGCAGCGCGCGCAGTTCGTCCACCGAGCGCGCGCGCTCGATGCGGATCGCGAAGTCGTCGCCGTTCGGGCCGATCGTGTCGAGCAGCGCGCGCGTTACGCGGGCGCGCAGCGCGCGCAGGTCCTCGCGAACGGGAGGGGGGGCCGGCGCCGCGGCCGACTCGGGGGCCGCGACGAAGCCCGCGTCGGCATCCGGCTCGTGCAGATCGAACGGGCGCGACACGAACCCGCCCCGCTCGAGCTGCGCGAGGTGCTCGGCGAGCTCGCCACCCGGCAACATGCGGGACAACTCGGCGAAATCGCGCTTTCCGTCGACCAGGATCAGCAGCTGGCGCAGACGCGGGCTCAGCCCGTGGCGGCGGGTGCGCAGTTCGTCCGCACCCTTGCCGGTCTTCTGGAACACGTCTTGCGTCGACATCTCCATCATCGTCGTCCCCCTGGCGCAGGCGGCTCGGGAGCCGTCTGCGCGAACGTCCCGGCAGGCGCGCCGAACGCGTCGAGCACGATGCGCTTGAGCAACGTCAGTTTACGATGGAAAAAATGGTCTGCGCCGGGCAGGACGACGACCGGCAGATCCTGCCGACGAGCCCAGTCGAAGACTGCCTGCAGGGGCACGGTGTCGTCGATCTCGCCGTGCACGACGAGGGTGTCGGGGGGCACCGGCTCGACGTCGAAACGCGAGACGGCCGTCCCGACCAGCACCAGGCGGTCGGCCGGCTCGCCCAGCTCGCGCAGCCGCGCCGCCACCCTCGACTGGACGAAGCTGCCGAACGAGAAGCCGGCCAGCACGAGGCGGGGGTGGGCGAGCCCGGTCGACGCGGCTTGCTCGCGCGCGTGCCGCACGACCGCGAGCAGGTCCTCGGTCTCGCCGACGCCTTCGTCGTAGCTGCCCGCCGATTTCCCCACGCCGCGGAAGTTCGGCCGCCAGGCGACGTAACCGAGCGCGACCAGCGCGCGTGCGAGGGTCTGGACCACCTTGTTGTCGCGCGTGCCGCCGAACAGCGGATGCGGGTGCGCAATGACCGCGACCCCGGCAGGGTCGCCCGCCGGCAGGTCGAGCGCCAGGTCGATCGCGCCGGCCGGACCGTCGATCAGCAGGGTCCGGGTCGCCGCGTTCATTCCAGCCGCAGTCGCGCGACCGGTCGCCCGTCTCGAAGGTGGGACTCGACGATCTCGTCGATGTCGCTGCGGTCGACGTAGGTGTACCAGACGCCTTCCGGATAGACGACCGCCACCGGGCCTTCGTCGCAGCGATCGAGGCAGCCCGCCTTGTTGACGCGGACCTTGCCCGGCCCGGACAGGCCCAGCGCCTTGACGCGGTCTTTCGCGTACGCCTGGAGCGACTCGGCGCCGTGTTCGGCGCAGCACGGCCGGCCGTCGTCGCGACGGTTCAGGCAGAAGAAGATGTGACGCTGGTAGTAGCTGCTCATCCGGTCGATTATAGACGGCGCCTGCCGGCCCGCCGCAGGCGCCAGGCGCACCAGGCCATCGCCGCGAAGGGCCACGCGGTGGACAGCGCGCGCAGCAGGCCGTGGAAGTTGGTCCAGGCGCCGCCGCCCCAGCTCGTTCGCATCGACAGGTAGTACGCATTCGGCGGCGCGAGGTTGAACAGCGCCGTGGCGGTGACGAGCGCGGCGATCGCCAGCCACAGGCGCGGCCGACGTCCGACCCAGCCCAGCAACAGCAGCGCGACGATCCCGGCGAGAAGCCCGCCCTGCGCGCCGGCGCTGAGCCATCCGAATGCGTTGGCCTGTCCCAGGTAGGCCGCCGAAGCCGCGGTCTTGATCGCGACCGCGGCAACGATCGGCACCGCCACCGCCCGCGTCGCGCCGCGCGCGCCCTCGCGCAGCAGGTCGTGCGTCAGCATGCCGACCGCCAGCACCGTCATCGAGACGCCGGCTGCTTCGGCGAACGGTTCGAGCTCGTGCGGCAGCATCCAGCCGGACAGCCACGGGTGCACCGGATTGCCCGGGAGCGACGCCCATGCCGACACCAGGTCGCCGGTGGCGAACACCAGCGGCTGCGGATACAGCTGCGCCACGAGCCAGGCGCACAGCAGCAGCAGGCCCGGCGTGGGGTGCGGCGCGAGCGGCAGGGACTCGGCCAGCCAATGCGGCCATTGCTCGATGCGCCTTCTGCCGATCGACGCGGCGATCAGCGCCCCGACCGCGCCCCCTGCGGCGTTCGCCAGCAGGTCGAGCCTCGACGGCACGCGCGCCGGCAGCAGGGCCTGCGCGCACTCGAGCGCGAGCGACAGCGCTGCCGCACCGACGGTGGCGAGGATCGCGGCCGCCGCCATCGCCAGCGACAGCCGCCGCGCGAGCCACGCCGAGAGCAGCAGGCCGAGCGGCAGGTAGGCGGCGACATTGACCGCGACGTCGAAGCCGGTCCACCAGCGCGGCCACGGTTCCGAGAGAAAGGCGAACATCCACCGGCCCGGTTCGCGCCAGCCCGTCCACGGGTACAGCGTCGCGTAGACGACGGCGGCGATCCAGGCCGCCACCCACGCGCCGGTGGCGGGCATCGGGTGTCCGGAAGCGGAGATCGGCGACTGGGAGGCAACGCGGGGCACGGCGCAAGCTTACCGTCATGCCGGGTGAGCGGGCGCGGCCTCGGGCTATGATCGGACTGTCATGAGCACGCTCGATGCAGACCTGATCCGCCACGCCGCAGCGCTCGAGCGCCTGCGCGTCGACACGGTCGAGGAGACCGGCTCGACGAACCAGGCCTTGATGGATGTCCCGCTGGGCGCGCCCGCCGCGGCGCCGCGGCTGCTGGCTGCCGCGCGCCAGACCGCTGGGCGCGGCCGGCGCGGGCGCGCCTGGCTCAGTCCCGAAGGCGGCTCGGTGGCGTTCTCGATCGCGATCGAGCGTCGCGTCGGTGCGCAGCCGCCGCCCGCTGCGGTGTCGCTCGCGGTGGGCGTCGCGGCGGCAACGGTGCTCGCACACTGGGCGCCCGACGTGCGCCTGAAGTGGCCCAACGACCTGCTGCGCGCGCGCCGCAAGCTCGGCGGCGTCCTCGTCGAATGCCGGCGCGGCCCTGCCGCGCCCGCGGGCGGATCGACCGAGCGCATCGTCGTCGGTATCGGCCTGAACCTGCTGGCGCCCCGCGATGCGGCCGTCGGCCAGCCGGCGTGCGGCCTGTTCGACGCCGGGGACGTGCCGCCTCGCGCGGCCGAGGCGGTGATCGGCGCGCTGGCCGGCGCGATCGTGCCGGCCGTCGAGCGCTTCCTCGACGAGGGGCTCGATCCGTTCGTGCAGGGCTGGCGTCGCTTCGATGCGCTCGAGGGCGAAGAGGTGGCCCTGGTCGATGGCGAGCGCATCCTGGTGTCCGGGCGCTCGCTCGGGATCGACGAAAGCGGCGGGCTGCGCGTGCAGGCCGCCGACGGCGTGCGCGTCGTGCACAGCGGCGAGGTGTCGCTGCGTGCGCTCGACGCGCTGCGTTCGTCGTAGGCCGCGCGACCGATGCGCTGGTTGCTGGCACTGCTGGTCGTGGCGAACCTGTTCACGTACGCGCTGTTCCAGGGCTGGCTGTCGCCGTGGATCCGAGGCGATCGCGAGCCGCAGCGACTGGTCGAGCAGCGCAACCCCGACCGCCTGCGCGTCGTGCCGCCGGAGCGACTCGGCCCGCCGCAGCCGACCCGATCGCCCACGGCATCGAACGGCGCGTCGTCGCGGCCGGCGCCGACGCCCCTGCCGGCGCCGCCAGCGTCGTCGAACGCGGCCCCGGGCCCGGCATCGTCGCTGGCGCCCGGGGTGTCTTCCGCACCGACGCTCGCCGAGGCGACGCCGCCCGCGACTGCGCCACCGCCCGCCGGGGCCTGCGTCGCATTCGCAGCGATCGACGAGCCGCGCGCCTCCCGCCTGGCCGACGCGCTGGAGTCTGCGGGCGCGCGCGTCGAGTCGACGCGCGTCGAGCAGGCCGCCAGCTACCTCGTCTACGTTCCGGCTCCGGCTACCCCCGCCGACGCGCAGCGACGTCTGGCAGCGTTGCGGCGCGCCGGCCAGGCCGACGTTTACGTGATGCAGGAGGGCCCGCAGCGCCTGGGCATCGCCGTCGGCCTGTACCGCTCCGAGGAGACGGCGCGCGCGCTGATCGCGCGGCTCGAGAGCGCCGGCGAGACCGGGTTGCGGATCGCGCCGCGCGGGGCCGTCACGCCGCGAGTGCGGCTCCAGGCGCGCTGGCCCGACGCCGCCGGCGCCGGCGCAGCCGCGACGATCGCCAGCCGGTTCGACGCGACGCTGCGAGAGTGTGACTGACGCCGCGAGCCTGCGACCGACACCGTGAGCCGACTGCCCGCGCGCGGCGCGCGCGACCGGGGGTCAGGCCGCCGACTGGTCGTCGACCGCGGCGCCCGGCGCGTTCTTCTTCACCGACTCGATTCCGTTGTCGCGGGCTCGCGCCGACGAGTACATCTCGCTCTGGCCGACGGTCTGGCCGTTGGTCGCGACGAGCGTGAAGTACGGTTCGCCCTTCTTCGACTCGAGGCGCTGGATGCGCCCGTCGACGGCCGCGGCCGCGCGCACTGCCTCGATGCCGGCCTTCGCGTCTGCGAGCGCCGCGTACATCTGGCTCTGCAGGATCGTCTCGCCGTTGCCGGCCTTCAGCACGAAGTAGAACTTCCCGTTGCTGGACTTGCTGATCACGAACTTGGCTGCCATGGCGCGCTCCTCCGGTGACGGCGTCGTCAGCGTAGCGCAGCGGCGCCGGGTGCGCCAACCCGGGCGTGCGTCAGGACCCGGGGACGGCGCTCGCCCGGATGCGTTCGACGAGGTCCGTCGTCGAGCGCTGGAAGCGGAACGGGATCGCGTGCACCGAGCC
>CALMSQ010000246.1:0-14103 GCA_937872345.1 uncultured Burkholderiales bacterium
TGCGGCCGCCGATCTCGACCGGGCGGGTCGCGACGCGCCGGTTCGCGACCAGTGGCCCGTGGATCCGCAGGATCTCGTCGATGGCCGCGGGCAGCAGCTCCGGTCGGTCGCGCAGCCGATCCTGCAGGCCCGCGTCCCGCGATAGGTACTCGACCACGATGCCGACCGCCGCCGCGATCGTGCCGACCTCGCCGACGGTCCAGTTGCGCAGGATGCTGGCGATCTCCTTGTCGCCCAGCGGCCGCCCGCCGACCGTCTCGTGCATCAGCGCGGCCGTGACGTCGTCGCCGGGCTTCGCGCCGGCTCGCCGCCGCGCATCGAGCATCTGGTCGATGAACCCTTCGAACTCGCGCGCGATGTCCGACATGGCGGCCTGGTCGCGGGCCAGCGTGGCCTCCTGGTTCTTGCGCGTCCAGCTCGCGAGCGGTTCGTGCAGGGACGGCGGCCAGCCCATGAACGCGCACTGGACCGCGACCGCGAACGGCCGCGCGAACCCGGCCATGAACTCGACCTCGCCGCGCGCGAGCACCCGGTCGACGAGATCGGCGGCGAGCTGCCGGCACGAGGGTTCGAATGCATCGACGCGTGCCGCGGCGAAGTACGGCTCGACGAGACGACGATACACGGTGTGCTCGGGCGGATCCATCCCGTTGGGCACCGACAGGTGCCGCGACGCCGCGCTGCTGAACGTCTCGTGGTCGTGGAGCACGCGCACGATGTCTGCGTGCCGGAACAGCGACCACTGCAGGTAGTCGCTCCAGGCGACCGGGCAGCGCTCGCGCATCGCGTCGTAGGCTGCGCGCTGGTCGCACAGGACTTCGGCGGACCGGGGATCCCAGTCCGGCTTGCGTTCGTCGCTCATGGTGGCGGCTCGGCGGGTCGGGGCGTGCGCCAATGATAGGCCGATGTTCGCGGACTATCGCGCCGCGACGAGCGTCCTCAGGCGCGCCCGAACTGCCGCGCTCCGGGTGACCGCGCTCAACCGCCCTTCGAAGCGGGCCTCGAAGTCGGCCGAGGCGAGGCCGGACGAAATCAGGTGCAGGCCCTGTCGCAATTCCTCGATGAGCCGCCAGTCCGCATCGGTCATGCCGTGACCGGCTCCGGAGCGCGCCCAGGCATCGACGTCGCCACCGAATGCCTCGTAGGTGTCCAGCTGCTCGTTCGTGACCACGATGATTGCCTGGAGTGTCCGTCCGGCCCGGTTCCGTCCGGCCGTCTTGCGCCGAGGTTAACGGATCGGCGGGGGCCGCCCGGCCCACCGGGTGGCCGAGTACAGCGCGTCTCGAAGCGCGATTTCGCGCGGGTCGCCGGTCACCGACGTCCCCATCCGGCTGGTGACGTACGCATAGCCGATGCCGGCTTCCGGGTCGGCGAAGCCGAGCGATCCGCCGGTGCCGGGCGCTCCGAACGAAGCTTCGCTGCCGAACGGCCAGACGGGGCAGTGTTTCATGAAGCCGAGCGCGAAACGGGCGCCGTCGCCCTTCATGCATTCGTCGTAGAAGCCGCGTGCCGGTGCGATCGCCGCTGCCGCCAGCGCGCTCAGCGTGTCCCGGCGCAGCGCGAGCTCACGGCCGCCGGTGGCGAACACGCTGTAGGCGCGCGCGATCGCGCGCGCGGTGCCGACACCGCCGCCAGCAGGCACTTCGAAGTCGCGCGCGTAGATGCGCTGCTCGTCGTGCGGCAGCAGCGACCCGGCGAGCGCGCGAACGATGTTCGAGCGAGGGTTCAGCACGTCGATCGCCAGCCGCAGCGGGAACCCGCGCAGCATCTCCATCCGGCTCGGTCTGGACAGCGTCGCCAGCCGCGCGTTCGGGACCGATCCGGGAAGCCGGATGTAGAAATCCAGGCCGAGCGGCGTCGCGATCTCGTCCTGGAAGAACCGGCCGAGGCTGCGGTGGCGCGGATCGATTCGGCGCAGCAGCTCGCTTTCGTAGTAGCCGAGGCTGATCGCGTGGTAGGCCTGGCGGGTCCCCGGCGGCCAGGCGGGCCTCTGGCGAGCCAGGACCGTCGCCAATCGATCCGGATCGGCCACCACGCTCCGGTCGGCCTGCTCGTCGAAGGCGAACAGGCCGGCCTGGTGCGCCAGCAGCTGGCGCACCGTGATCGCGTCCTTGCCTTGCTGGGCGAACTCAGGCCAGTAAGTGGCGACGCGCTCGTCGTAGTCGAGCCAGCCGCGCGAGTGCGCGAGCGCGAGCGTCATGGCAGCCAGGCCCTTGGTGGCCGAGTAGACCAGGACCATGGTGCCTTCTTCCCACGGCTCGCCGGTCGCCTCGTTGCGCGTGCCGCCCCACAGGTCGACGACCTTCTCGCCGCGGTGGTAGGCGCAGCAGGCGCCGCCCAACTCGCCGCGTCGGAAGAAGTTCTCGATGAACGCATCGCGCGCCGGTTCGAAACCGGGCTCGACGCGCCCCTCGATGCGCGGCGCGCTGCGATGCTTCAACGGACGTCCGCGCCATCCGGGCGCCGGCTCGGGGCGTCAAACCGCCCACGCCCCGGTCTTCGCCTACAGGACATGGCGGACCTCGGCCGCGAGGCGGTCGAGGTTCTGCTCGTTCGCTTCCAGCACGATCTTCGCGACCCTGTCGCGGTGCTCCGCGGTGTCGAAGACCTGGCGCCAGCCGACCAGCGTCCGGTCGCCCTGGGCGGCGAACGTGATCGTGAGGAAGAAGTGGTGCGTGTCCGAGAGGTGCTCGAGGACCACCCGCTCGGGCGTGACGATCTCCCTGAACACGCTCTCGTTCGGATAGTCCGTGCCGTCGGGCCCGTGCATCACGAAGCGCCAGGTTCCGCCCTGGCGGAACTCGAAGACCTCGAACGTGCTCGAGAAGCCGTTCGGGCCCCACCAGCGCGCGAGGTGGCTCGGCTCGGCGAACGCTCGAAAGACGCGCGCCTGCGGCGCGTCGATGAGCCGCGAATGGACGAACGCTCGATCGTCAGCGGATCCGGCCGGCGGCATCATTCGCGGATCTCGGCCTCGACCAGCTTCGCCAGCAGCACCAGCGATTCCTGCCAGCCGAGATGGCACGCTTCGACGGGAATGGCTTCGGGGATTCCCTCCTGGACGACGCCCAGCTCGGTGCCGCAGGACACCGCCTTCAGCGTCACCGTGGTCGTCATGACGCCGGGCAGGTTCGGGTCGTCGAACCGGTCGGTGTAGCGAATCCGCGCGTTCTCGACGAGCTCGAGGTACTCGCCGCCGAACGCGTGGCTCTGCCCGGTCGTGAAATTCGTGAACGACATCCGGAACGTGCCCCCGACGCGGGCATCGAGGCGGTGGACGCTGCCGGTGAAGCCGTTCGGCGGCAGCCACTTGGCCATCGCCTCGGCGGTGAGAAAGGCCCGATAGACGCGCTCCGGGGGCGCCCGCAACACGCGGTGAAGGTGAACGGTGCCGGTGGCCATCTGCGTGCTCCTGTCCAGGCTCAGCGACGCCCGCCAAGCTTACCCGGATCGATGCGGAAGATCACAGGAAACGTCCTTGCCCACCCTTGCCATCGCAACGAACCGGCTTCCGACACCGACCACAGCCGTCCTTCGTCGTCGAACGCGATGTCCTGCATGCCGATCGGCATTTCGTGACTCGAAGCGATCCGGCCTGTGCGGTCGGCGAGCCTGTACAGCTGGCCGAAGCGGCTACTGCTGGCCGATATCCAGAGACGGCCCTCTCTGTCGAAGGCCGCGCCCTGCGCCCGCCGGGGCAGCGGGATCGAGCGGATCGCCGACCTGGCGTCGATGGCCTTGCCGTCGTGGGTATCGAACACCGTCAGCGGAAGAAAGTACCCCCGGGCCTTCGACGCGCCTTTTTCGAAGGCGCCGACGAACAGGGTGCGGCCGTCGAAGTCCGCGAACGAGCCCTTGACCGCGCCGCGCAGTGCCACGGTGGCCGTCACGGCGCCCGCGCCGCTGTTGGGCGCGAAGGCGCGGGCCGTATCGATCCGGTAGATCCTTCGCGTGTCCGATGCGACCAGCGTGTCCTTGCCGACGTAGGCGAGACCCCCCAGGTGGCCGCAGGTTTCGGGCAGGTCGAAGTGACCGAGCGGTGCTCCGCTACGCGGGTCGATCTTGAAGATCCGGCACGGTCCGCGATCGATTTCGGGCGCGGCACTTCGGTAACTCGACAGGTAGACCGCGCCGTTGCCCCAGGCCACGCCTTGCGGGACGTAGCCGTCGTCGATGCCGGGGGCCCAGATCAGGCCGGTCATTGGCGGGTCGCCGGCGGCCGGGCCGGGCGCGCCGTGCACGCGGGTCGGCCGCGTCCCGAGCACCTCCGGCGTGCCCGCCCCGGCCCGGTCGGGCGCGCCGGCAACGAGGCACGCGGCCGCGAGCGCTGTTACGAGGCCCGCTCGCACGTCCGGATTCGCCGTTGCCTCGCGCTCACGCCCGGGCGGTACGGCGACCGATCCACGCGAAGCCGAGGAACAGCAGGAACCACACCGCGGTCCGAAGGATCATCGCGCGCACGCTCTCGATGGCGATCGAACCGCCGGCCGAGTAAAGCCGCGCGACCGCGGCCAGCACGACGAGATTGAGCACGAAGATCGCGAGAGCCGCCCGCTTGCCCCACCCGAGGCTGCGCCACCCGAGGATGCCCGCGGCGATGTACGCGAACCCCATCGCGACGTTGTAGACGAGCAGCGGCTCGAACACGACGTATCCCGGATCGGCGCCGGCCAGTACGCGCGTGCCGGCGACCAGCGTCGCGAACCCGAAGAAGAGCGCAACGAGCACGAGGGCGAGGCGGAGGGTTCGCATCGATCGGGGCCCGGGCATCCCGGCAGCTTCGGCTGCCGAGAGGCCCGAGTCAACCGAAACCCTTCCGAGCGCCGAGGCGTTCGTCGCGCTTCCCGTTCAGGCGGCCGCCAGCGCCCGATCCAGGTCTTCGACCAGGTCGTCGACGTGCTCGATGCCGATCGACAGGCGCAGCATGTCCTCGCTGACGCCGGCTTTCGCGAGCTCCCCGGGCGAGAGCTGCCGATGCGTGGTCGAGGCCGGGTGCGTCGCCAGCGACTTCGCATCGCCGATGTTCACCAGCCGGGTGAAGAGCTGCAGCGCGTCGAGCACGCGCGCGCCGGCTTCGCGCCCGCCCTGCTTCAGGCCGAACGACAGGATCCCCGACGCGCGCCCGCCCATGTACTTCTTCACCAGCGCATGGTCGGGGTGTTCGGGCAGCCCCGCGTATTGCACCCAGCCGACTTTCGGATGCTTCTGCAGGTGCTTCGCGATCGCGAGCGTGTTTTCGCAGATGCGCTCCATGCGTAGGGCGAGCGTCTCGATTCCCTGCAGCACCAGGAACGCGTTGAACGGCGAGATCGCCGCGCCGGTGTTGCGCAACGGGACGACGCGCGCGCGCCCGATGTAGGCGGCCGGCCCCAGCGCCTCGGTGTAGACCACGCCGTGGTAGCTGACGTCGGGCTCGTTCAGGCGCTTGAAGCGCGCCCTGTGCTCGGCCCACGGGAACTTGCCGCTGTCGACGATCGCCCCGGCGATGCTGTTGCCGTGGCCGTTCAGGTACTTGGTGAGCGCGTGCACCACGATGTCGGCGCCGTGCTCGAAGGGGCGGCACAGGTACGGGCTGGGCACGGTGTTGTCGACCACCAGCGGAATGCCGTGCGCGTGCGCGATCTCGGCCAGTGCCCCGATGTCGGCGACGTTGCCCAGCGGGTTGCCGATCGATTCGCAGAAGACCAGCTTCGTGCGCGCGTCGATCAGCGCGGCGAAGTCCTCGGGCTTGCGCGCATCGGCGAAGCGCACCTCGATGCCCTGCTGCGGGAAAGTGTGCGCGAACAGGTTGTAGGTGCCGCCGTAGAGCTGGCTCGCCGAGACGATGTTGTCGCCGGCCTCGGTGATCGTCTGGATCGCGTAGGTGATCGCCGCCATCCCCGATGCGAGCGCCAGCGCCCCGACGCCGCCTTCGAGCGCGGCGACGCGCTTCTCGAGGACGTCTTCAGTCGGGTTCATGATCCGCGTGTAGATGTTGCCCTGCACCTTCAGGTCGAACAGGTCGGCGCCGTGCTGCGCGTTGTCGAACGCGTAGGCGACCGTCTGGTAGATCGGAACGGCCACCGCCTTCGTGGTCGGTTCGGGGGTGTAGCCGGCGTGGACGGCGAGGGTCTCGAGGCGCATCGGGGTTCCTGTGTGGGATGAAGATTCGTCGGGTGAGCCGCGAATTCTGGCATCGCCCTGGCCGCGGCGTCCGGCACATGTGCGCGGCGCATGAGTTCATGCATCCCCGCCTCTTCGCGCGCCCGCGCCGGCCGGGCGCCCCGGGTCACCAGCCGCCGCCGGTCGCCTTGATCAGGGCCACGGTGGCGGTCAGCCGCCGGCCGCGCAGGTCGAGCACCGCGCGCTCGCCCTGCAGCACCGCGGTCTGCGCGACGATCACGTTCAGGTACGAGACCGTCCCCGCCTTGTACTGCAGCGTCGCGATCTCCAGCGCGGTGCGCGCGGCCGCCAGCGCTTCGCGCTGCACGCGCTCCTGGTCGGCGAGCACCGACAGCGTGACCAGGTTGTCCTCGACCTCGCCGAAGGCCGTCAGCACGGCCTGCCGGTAGGCGGCGACGGTCGCATCGTAGGCCGCTGCCGCCTGCGCGCTCGCGGCGGCGCGCGCGCCGCCGTCGAACAGCGCCGCGGCCAGCGACGGGCCCAGCGACCAGAAGCGGTTCGGCAGCGAGAGCAACTCGCCGAGCCGGTTCGAGCGAAAGCCCCCGTCGGCCGACAGCGTCAGCGCCGGGAAGTACGCGGCACGCGCGACGCCGATCTGCGCGTTGGCCGCCGCGACGCGGCGCTCGGCCGCGGCAATGTCCGGGCGCCGCTCGAGCAGCTGCGACGGGACGCCCGCGGGCACCGCCGGTACGTCGGCGGGCATCGGCGCCTCGGCGAGCGCGAGCGCGGACGGCGCGCGGCCGGTGAGCAGCGCGATCGCGTGCTCGAGTTGCGCGCGCGCGATGCCCACCTCGAGCCGCTGCGCTTCGGCGCCCTTCAGTTGCGACTCGGCCTGTGCGACGTCGGCGCGCGTGGCCACGCCGGCGGCCAGCCGGTTGCGGGTGAGCTCGAGCGAGCGCTGGTACGACTCGACCGTCTCGCCGAGCAGCTTGCGCTGCGCGTCGGCGATCCGCAGCTGGTGGTAGCTCTGCGCGAGCTGCGCCTGCAGCGACAGGCGCGCCGCCGCGAGGTCGGCTTCGCTGGCGCTCGCGGCGGCCTCGGCCGCGGCGACGCTGCTGCGCACGCGTCCCCAGAGGTCGAGTTCCCAACCTGCGGCGACGTCGAGGCTGAACGCGCTGAAGGTCGAGCCGGCCTGGTGGGCACGGCTCGCGGCCGCGCCGCCCGAGATCGACGGGTACAGGCTCGCGCGCGCGGCCTCGGTGGCGGCGCGCGCCTGCCGCAGCAACGCCTCGGCGCGCCGCAGATCCTGGTTGCCCGCGTCGACGTCGGCGATCAGCGCGTCGAGCCGCGAGTCGCCGAACACGGTCCACCAGGCGCTGCGGTGCAGGTCGGCCGGGCGCGCCGCCTGCCAGCCCTCTGGCGGCTGCTCCTTGTAGGCGGCCGGCACCGCGACGTCCGGTCGGACGTAGGCGGGCGGGCTCGCGCAACCGGCCAGCAGCGCGAAGGGCAGCGCCACGAGCAGCGGGAACACTCGCGGGAACACTCGCGGGACGAACAACGCGAAGGGCCGATGAGTCGCTCGAGCGGGGCGGGGATTCCGGTTCATGCGGCGTCCGGGGTCGAGGGTCGAATCGCGCTCGCCGGCGGCCGCCGCCGCAGGCCGCGCACCCGCGCGGCGAGCCGGTTCAGGTACAGGTAGACGACCGGCGTCGTGTACAAGGTCAGCAGCTGGCTGAGCGCCAGGCCGCCGACGATCGCGATGCCCAGCGGCTGGCGCAATTCGGCACCGTTGCCGGTGCCGATCGCCAGCGGCACGGCGCCCAGCATCGCCGCCATCGTCGTCATCAGGATCGGCCGCACGCGCAGCCGGCACGCGCGATGGATCGCTTCGCGCGGCGCGAGGCCCTGCTCGCGCTCGGCGGCGAGCGCGAAGTCGATCATGATGATCGCGTTCTTCTTCACGATGCCGATCAGCAGCAGCACGCCGATCAGCGCAATGATGCTGAATTCGGTGCCGGTGGCCATCAGCGCGAGCAGCGCGCCGACGCCGGCCGACGGCAGCGTCGACAGGATCGTGATCGGGTGCACGAGGCTCTCGTACAGGATGCCGAGCACCAGGTAGACGGTGATCAGCGCGGCGAGGATCAGCAGCGGCTGGCTCTCGAGCGAGCGCTGGAACGCGCCAGCGGTGCCCTCGAAGCTGCCGTACAGGCTGGTCGGCACGCCGAGGCGCGCCACCGTATCCTCGATCGCCGCGGTCGCCTGCGACAACGACACGCCCTCGGGCAGGCTGAACGAAATCGTCGACGCGGCGAACTGGCCCTGGTGGCTCACGCCCAGCGGCGCGGGCGTCGTCGTCCAGCTGGCGAACTGCGACAGCGGCACGGCGACGCCGCTCGCGCCCGGCACGCTGAAGCTGGCCAGGTCTTCGGGGCTGTCGCGGAACTGCGGGCCGACCTCGAGCACCACGTGGTACTGGTTCAGCGGCTGGTAGATCGTCGAGACCTGCCGCTGGCCGTAGGCGTCGTTGAGCAGGCTGGTGACCAGCCGCGTCGGGATGCCGAGCCGCGCCGCAGCGTCGCGATCGATCGCCAGCGACACCTGCCGGCCCTTGTCCTCCTGGTCGGTGTCGACGTCGGTGATCTGCGGCAGCCGGCTCATCGCGTTGCGGATGCGCGGCTCCCAGGTGCGCAGCACGTCGAGGTCGTCGGCCAGCAGCGTGTACTGGAACTCCGAGCTGCTCTGGCGCCCGCCGATGCGGATCTCGCGCACCGGCACGATGAACACCCGGGCGCCCGGCACGCGCGCGGTGGCGACGCGCAGCCGTGCGACGACCTGATCGGCGGTTTCCTTGCGCTCGCCGAGCGGCTTCAGCGTGACGAAGCCCCAGCCGCTGTTGACGCGCGAGCCGCCGGTGAACCCCGTGACGATCGTCACCGCGGGGTCGGCGCGGACGATCTCGATGAACGCGGCGAGCTTCTGCTGCATCGCCTGGAACGAGATGCTCTGGTCGCCTCGGATCGACATGAACAGGCGCCCGGTGTCCTGCGCCGGGAAGAAGCCCTTGGGCACGATGGCGTAGAGCCACACGTTGAGCGCGATCGTGCCGGCGAGCACCACGAGCATCAGCCAGCCGTGATCGAGCGCCCAGCCGACGCTGCGCGAGTAGCCGTCGACGACTTTCTCGAGCGAGCGTCGCGCCAGGCGCGACAGCCGCCCTTCGGCGAGCCCGCTGCCGCCCGGGTTCGCGGCGCCGGCGCCCTCGCGCGGCTCGCCGAGAAAGCGCGCGCACAGCATCGGCGTGGTCGTGAGCGACACCAGCAGCGAGATCAGGATCGCCACCGACAGCACCACGGCGAACTCGCGGAACAGCCGCCCGACCACGCCGCCCATCGCGAGGATCGGGATGAACACCGCGATCAGCGACAGGCTGATCGCGACGACGGTGAAGCCGACTTCGCGCGCGCCGGCGATCGCCGCCGCGATCGGCGGCTCGCCCGCCTCGCGGCGCCGCGCGATGTTCTCGAGCACCACGATCGCGTCGTCGACGACGAAGCCGGTGGCGATCGTGAGCGCCATCAGCGACAGGTTGTCCAGGCTGTAGCCGGCGAGGTACATCACGCCGAAGGTGCCGATCAGCGACGCGGGCACCGCCACCGCCGGGACCAGCGTCGCCGCGGCGCTGCGCAGGAACAGGAACACCACCATCACGACCAGCGCCACCGAGATGACCAGCGTGCGCTCGATCTCGTGCAGAGAGGCTCGGATCGTCGGTGTGCGGTCGAGCACCACCTGCATGTCGATCGCCGCCGGCGCCGACGCGCGCAGCGCGGGCATCAGCTCGTACATGCGGTCGACGGTCTCGATGATGTTGGCCCCGGGCTGCCGGTAGACGACCAGCAGCACCGACGGCTTTCCGTTGGACGAGCCGGCGTTGCGCTCGTCCTCGACCGACTCGCGCACGTCGGCGACGTCGGAGAGCCGAACCGCCGCGCCGTTACGGTAGCTGACCACCAGCGGCACGTAGTCGGCGACGTCGCGCGACTGGTCGTTCGCGCCGATCTGCCAGTGGCGCTGGCCGTCGGAAACCGAGCCCTTCGGCCGGTTGGCGTTGGCGCCGGCGATCGCCAGCCGCACCTGCTCCAGGCCGATGCCGTAGCGGTCGAGTTGAAGCGGGTTGACCTGCACGCGCACCGCGGGCAGCGAGCTGCCGCCGATCGTGACCTGCCCGACGCCGCGCACCTGCGACAGCTTCTGCGCGAGCACGGTCGCGGCCACGTCGTAGATCTGGCCGCGCGTCATCGACCCGGAGGTGAGCGCGATGATGAACACCGGCGTGTCGGCCGGGTTCACCTTGCGGTAGGTCGGGTTGCGCACCAGGCCGCTGGGCAGCGAACTGCGCGCCGCGTTGATCGCCGCCTGCACGTCGTTGGCGGCGCTCTCGATCGAGCGGTCGAGGTCGAACTGCAGCACCACCCGGGTCTGCCCGAGCGAGCTGTTCGAGGTCATCTCGGTGACGCCGGCGATGCGCCCGAGCGCGCGCTCGAGCGGGGTCGCGACAGTGGCCGCCATGATCTCGGGGCTGGCGCCCGGAAGCGACGCCGACACCGAGATCGTCGGGTATTCGATCTGCGGCAGCGGCGCGACCGACAGCAGCCGGAACGCCGCCAGCCCCGAGAGCACGATGCCCAGCGTGATCAGCGTGGTCGCCACCGGCCGGCGGATGAAGACCTCGGAGAAGTTCATCGCCGCGCCAGCCGGTCGAACGCCAGGTAGATCACCGGCGTCGTGAACAGCGTCAGCACCTGGCTGAGCAGCAGCCCGCCAACCATCGTCACGCCGAGCGGATGCCGCAGCTCCGAGCCCACGCCGGTGCCCAGCATCAGCGGCAACGCGCTGAGCAGCGCCGCCATCGTGGTCATCAGGATCGGCCGGAAGCGCAGCAGGCAGGCCTGGTGGATCGCGTCGCGCGGCGACTTGCCCTCGTTGCGCTCGGCGTCCAGCGCGAAGTCGATCATCATGATCGCGTTCTTCTTCACGATGCCGATCAGCAGCACGATGCCGATCACCGCGACGATGCCGAGGTCGCTGCCGGCGAGCATCAGCGCGAGCAGCGCGCCGACGCCGGCCGAGGGCAGCGTCGACAGGATCGTGATCGGGTGGATGTAGCTCTCGTAGAGCACGCCGAGCACGATGTACATGGTGACCAGCGCGGCCAGGATCAGCAGCAGCGTGCTGTCCAGCGAGGCCTGGAACGCCAGCGCGGCGCCCTGGAAGCGCGTCTGGATGCTGGCCGGCAGGCCGAGCTCGCGCTCGGCCGCGTGGATCGCGTCGACCGCGCTTCCGAGCGACGCGCCGGGCGCGAGATTGAACGAGATCGTCGCCGCCGGGAATTGCCCGAGGTGGTTGACGACGAGCGAGGTGGGCCGCTCGACGACCCGCGCGATGCTCGACAGCGGCACCAGTTGCCCGGCGGTGCCGCTCACGTGGATCGCCTCGAGCGCCTGCGGGCTTGCCTGGAACTGCGGCGCGACCTCGAGCACGACGCGATACTGGTTGGCCTGCGTGAAGATCGTCGAGACCTGTCGCTGGCCGAACGCGCTGTACAGCGCGTTGTCGATCGCGTTCATCGACAGGCCGAGACGGCCCGCGGCGTCGCGGTCGATCTCCAGGTAAGCCTGCAGGCCGCGGTCCTGCAGGTCGCTGGCGACGTCGGCCAGCCCCGGAATCGCGCGCATCCGCTCGACCATCCGCGGCACCCACCGCGCAAGCCGCTCGGAATCGGCGTCGTCGAGGCTGAACTGGTACTGGGTGCGGCTGACGCGGTCCTCGATCGTCAGGTCCTGCACCGGCTGCATGTACAGCGTGATGCCGGGCAGTTGCGCGAGCCGCGGCTGCAGCCTGCGGATCACGCCCGAGGCGTCGGCGTCGCGCTGGCTGCGCGGCTTCAGGTTGATCAGCAGCCGGCCGGTGTTCAGCGTCGGGTTCACGCCGTCGACGCCGATGAACGAGCTCAGGCTCTCGACGGCCGGGTCCTGCAGGATCTCGCGCGCCAGCGCCTGCTGTCGCTCGGCCATCGCGGCGAACGAGATCGACTGCTCGGCCTCCGATATCCCCTGGATCAGCCCGGTGTCCTGCACCGGGAAGAAGCCCTTGGGCACCGCGACGTAGAGCGCGACGGTGAGTGCGAGCGTCAGCACCGCGACGACGAGCGTCGCCGCCTGGTGGTCGAGCACCCGGTTCAGCCAGCGGCCGTAGACCGCGACGACGCGATCGAAGGCCGCACCGCTGGCGCGCTGGAACCTGCCCTGGCGCTCTTCGGGAACGTGCCGCAGCAGCCGCGCGCACATCATCGGCGTGAGCGTGAGCGAAACGACCGCGGAAATCAGGATCGCCACCGCCAGCGTGATCGCGAACTCGCGGAACAGCCGGCCGACCACGTCGGCCATGAAGAGCAGCGGAATCAGCACCGCGATCAGCGAGACGGTGAGCGAGATGATCGTGAAGCCGATCTGCTTCGAGCCCTTGAGCGCCGCTTCGAGCGGCGAGTCGCCCTCCTCGAGGTAGCGCGCGATGTTCTCGATCATCACGATCGCGTCGTCGACGACGAAGCCGGTGGCGATCGTGAGCGCCATCAGCGTGAGGTTGTTCAGCGAGAAGCCGGCGAGGTACATCACGCCGAACGTTCCCACCAGCGACAGCGGCACCGCCACGCTGGGGATGACCGTGGCCGACAGGTTGCGCAGGAACAGGAAGATCACCATCACGACCAGCGCGATCGCCAGCACCAGCTCTCGCTGCACGTCGCGCACCGACGCGCGGATCGTCGTCGTGCGGTCGGTGAGCACCTTCACCTCGACCGCGCCCGGCAGCGAGGCGCGCAGCGTCGGCAGCAGCGCCTTGATCCGGTCGACCACCTCGATCACGTTCGAGCCGGGCTGGCGCTGGATGTTCAGCACGATCGCCGGCTCCTCGTTGGCCCACGCGGCCAGCCGCTCGTTCTCGGCGCCCTCGGAGATCTGCGCGACGTCCGACAGCCGTAGCGGCGCACCGCCGCGGTAGGCGAGGATCAGGTCACGATAGCCCGACACCGCGCGGATCTGGTCGTTGGCGTCGATCGTCGCCGCGCGGCTCGGGCCGTCGAAGCTGCCCTTGGCCTGGTTCGAGTTGGCGTTGCCGATCGCGGTGCGCACGTCCTCGATGCCGAGCCCGGCCGCGGCCAGCGCCTTCGGGTCGACGCGCACCCGCATCGCCGGCCGCTGCCCGCCGGCGATCGAGACCAGCCCCACGCCGGGCAGCTGCGAGATCTTCTGCGCCACCCGCGTCTCGACCAGGTCGCGCACGCGCGGCAGCGGGATCGTGGTCGACGCGACGCCGATCGTGAGCACCGGCGCGTCGGCCGGGTTGACCTTGCTGTAGATCGGCGGCACCGGCAGGTCGTTGGGCAGCGTCGTGCCCGCGGCGTTGATCGCCGCCTGCACCTGCTGCTCGGCCACGTCGAGCGGCAGCGTGAGCTCGAACTGCAGCGTGATCACCGACGCGCCGCCCGAGCTCGACGACGACATCTGCTTCAGGCCCGGCATCTGCCCGAACTGGCGCTCGAGCGGTGCCGTGACCGACGAGGTCATCACGTCCGGGCTCGCCCCGGGATAAAGCGTGGTGACCTGGATCGTCGGGTAGTCGACCTCGGGCAGCGCCGACAGCGGCAGCAGCCGGTACCCCACGAGCCCGGCCAGCAGGATCGCGACCATCAGCAGCGAGGTCGCGACCGGCCGCAGGATGAACAGGCGCGACGGATTCATCGGGAGCGATTCATCGGGCGCGCCGGCACCGGTGCCGTCGGGTCGCTAGCGGGGGCGCTGCTGCGCGCGCCGGCGCTGTGCGGCGGGCTGCGACGCGGCGCGCTCGGCGGCTTCCTTGTCGATCGGGTCGACGCGGGCGCCGTCGCGCAGGTTGTCGACGCCGTCGATGACGACCCGCTGGCCGGGCTCGACGCCCTGC
>CALMSQ010000247.1:0-18891 GCA_937872345.1 uncultured Burkholderiales bacterium
GTCGATCGCATCACGCGGATCTCGTATCTCGTCGGCATCTACAAGGCGCTGCACATCCTGTACGGCGACGAGCTGGCAGACCAGTGGATCGCGCTGCCGAACCGCAACGCGATTTTCGGCGGCGCAACGCCGCTTTCCTACATGATCTCCGGCGGGCTGCTGGCGATGCAGACGGTGCGCAAGCTGCTCGACGCGCGCCGGGGCGGCGTGTGAGCGCGGCCCTTCCGCGCACGACGCTGCTGCGCCAGTTCGACACGGTCAGGCTCGTTCCGTCGCGCTTCGCGATGGTCGAAGACTCGGTGCTGGCGGCGATCGCGACCGACGACGCGCAGCTCGCCGACCTGTTCGTGCTGGAGGGCGCGACCAACGAGCGCCTTCGCGCCGAGCGCGGACTGCTGCCGGGAATCGGGATCGACGAGCTCGTTTTCGGTGTACCGAACTTCAGGATCGTGAACGCCGCGTTCACGCACGCCCGTCCGGAAGGCAGCCGGTTCAACGGCCCCGACCGCGGGGCCTGGTACTGCAGCTTCGAGATCGAGACCGCGCTGGCCGAGGTCGCCTTCCACAAGGGCGTCGAATATGCCGAGATCGGGCGCTACGAGGACAGCGTGACCTACGAGGCGTACCGGGCCGACTTCACGCACGCGTTCCACGACCTTCGCGGCGACCCGCGCTTCGCCGCGTGCCTGGATCCGCGCAGCTACCGGGCGTCCCAGAAGCTCGCCGAACGGCTGATGCGCGGGGGAGCGGTCGGTGTCGTC
The DNA here is from genome assembly GCA_937872345.1 of uncultured Burkholderiales bacterium. Lineage (GTDB taxonomy): Bacteria > Pseudomonadota > Gammaproteobacteria > Burkholderiales > Burkholderiaceae_E > Zeimonas. The sequence continues at coordinate 762 of CALMSQ010000247.1, forward strand.
TACCCGAGCGTGCGGCGCCCCGCGGGCGTCAACCTGGCCTGCTTCCGGCCGGCCGTGGTCGGCAACGTGCGGCGCGGCGAGGGCTGGCGACTGACGTGGTCGGGCTCCCCCGCGCCCCGCATCGCGCCCCTGCGCCGGCGGCGCTGATGCGCGCGGGTGACCGGTCCGGGCGGACGCGGGCCTGCCTGGTATCCCCAGGATGCCGTACCCCCGGACAGACCGCGCGGATCGTGGCGCGCTACTTCAGTTGCGCGCCGTCGGAATCGAAGACCTGCACGGTCACCGGGATGCCGGCAGCGACGCTCTGCGTCACCGTGCAGAACTGCTCGAATTGCCCGAGCACGCGATCGAGGTGCTCGAGCGTGCCGCCAGGTACGCCGAGCGTCAGGCGCGCCCGGATCGCCAGCACGCGCAGCCGGTTCTCGGCGTTGCGGCCGACCTCGGCGGTGACCTCGGCGGCGAGCGGCTCGGGCTTCTGCTTGAACTTGCGCAGCGCGAACAGCAGCGAACTCGACAGGCAGTTGCCGACCGCGGACGCGAGCAACTGGATCGGCGACGGGCCGGCGCCCTGGCCGAGCGGCGGCGGCTCGTCCCCGACCAGGGCGGGAACGTCGGCGCCGAACGCCACTTCGAACTGGTAGTCGTGCCGCTGCGCCAGCCGCACTGTCACGTTCTCGGAACTCATTGCCAGTATCTCCAGCGAAATCGAAGGTGTCGGCCAGATGGTACGCGAGAGCGCCCGCCCTCACGCCGGCAGCGGGTATGCCGGAGGGGTCGCCACGCGCGGCCGACCGCGCTATGCTCGCGCGCCATGAGCCTTCCGCGCGAAGCGAGCGTGCCGACCTATCCGACCGAGCGCGCCGCGGCGCTCAGCGACGGTCTCTTCTCGATCGCTGCGACGCTGCTGGTCATCGACGTCAGGCTGCCGGCCGGCGCCGGCGAGTTCCATTTGGCGATGCTGGCCGAAGTCGCGCCACGCATCCTCGGCTACCTGATCAGCTTCCTGGTCATCGGGCAGCTCTGGGTCGCGCACCATCGCAAGCTCCGGCTCGTCGAGCGCATCGACGCCCGAGGCCTGTGGCTGAACCTGCTGTTCCTGATGTTCGTGGCCTTCATCCCGTTTCCGACCGCGGTGCTGAGCGAGCACGGCAACCGCGACGCGGTGGTGCTCTACGCGCTGACGATCGTCGCGGCGTCGTCGATGCTGATCCTGCTCTGGGCGCACCTGGGCCGCCATCGCGAATGGCTGGTGCAGCGGGACACGCTGGCCGAGGACCTTCGCCGCGAGCGCTTGCGCACGATGGTCGTGCCGGCGGTGTTCGTGCTGTCGATGCCGCTGGCGTGGCACGAGCCGAGGTGGGCCATGTACTCGTGGATCGTGCTGGCCCCGATGGCCTGGCTGCTGGGTCGGCGCTGACGCCGGCGATTCAGCCCCGGGTGTCCTCTGGCGGGCTGCGGTAGGGTTCCTCGGAGGCAACGAAGTCCTTCTCGGCCAGCGCCGCGTCGATCCATTCCCGGACCGCCGCGCATTCCATGATGCGGCGCGCATAGCCGACGCAGGTCGCGTCGAGCGGCACGCCGTAGGTGCGAAAGCGCAGCACGACGGGCGCGTAGAACGCGTCGGCGATGCCGAAGCCCCCGAACAGGAACGGGCCACCCGATGCGGCGAGGCACTCGTTCCACATCTGCGTGATCCGCGCGACGTCGGCGCGCAACGCCGGCTGCCCGGCCAGCGTGCGCTGCCCGACTTGCGGCAGGTTGGCCTCGACGTTGAACGCGAAGTGGCTGCGCAACGCGGCGAAACCTGCGTGCATCTCTGCGGTGACCGAGCGGGCGCGCGCGCGCGGGGCCGGCTGCGCGGGCCACAGGTGCAGCGACGGAAAACGCTCGGCGAGGTACTCGGCGATCGCGAGCGTGTCCCAGATCGCCATCGGCGTGCCGTCGATGACGGTCTTGAGCACCGGCACCATGCCGGTGGGGCTGACTGCCGCCAGGCGCCGCTTGAACTCGGAGTCGGGCGCGAACGAGTCGAAGCGGACCTGCACCTCGTCGAAATCGATGCCTGCCTGGCGCATCAGCACCCAGGGCCGCATCGACCATGACGAGTAGTTCCGGTTGCCGATGTAGAGCTCGAGTTCCTTGCCCATCCGCGTGGCCTCCGCAAGCAGTCCATTATCATCGTGCCGAGCCGCGCGCGGCGCGGTCGCCGCATCGTATCGCCGCGGGCGGGCAGCATCGGCAATTATCCATGAGCAACGTACGAAGATCGACGCGAGTTCGCAGGAAGATCGACCTCGCGCTGCAGGGTGGCGGCGCTCACGGCGCCTTCACGTGGGGCGTGCTCGACCGATTGCTCGAGGACAATCGCCTCGAGATCAGCGCGATCAGCGGCTCGAGCGGCGGCGCGATCAACGCGGTTGTCATGGCGGCGGGCCTGATGGCGGGCGGGCGTACCGCCGCACGCGAGGCGCTACGCGAATTCTGGGCGAGCGTCGGCGCGTCGGCGCGGCTCAACCCGCTGAACGGCGGCATGTTCGGCGCCATGTTCGGCAGCGCGGCCGCGGCCTGGTCGCCGCTCGGGCTCTATCTCGACATGGCGAGCCACGTCTTCTCGCCGTACCAGTTCAATCCGCTGAACGTCAACCCGCTGCGCCGGGTGATCGCCGACGCGGTCGATTTCGACGCGGTGCGACGCTGCGACAAGGTCGACCTGTTCATCGGCGCGACGCAGGTGCGCACCGGCCGCTTGCGGGTCTTTCGCAACGCCGAGCTGAACGTCGAAGCAGTGCTGGCGTCGGCGTGCCTGCCGATGCTGTTCCAGGCGGTCGAGATCGACGGGGAGGCCTATTGGGACGGCGGCTACACCGGCAACCCGACGCTGCTGCCGCTGATCGCCGAGGCGAGCGCCGACGACGTGCTGCTGGTTCAGATCAACCCGACCGAGCGCGACGAGGTGCCGACCCGGGCCCAGGACATCCTCGCGCGGATCGACGAGATCACGTTCAACGGCAGCCTGCTCAAGGAGTTGCGCTCGATTGCGCTGGTCAGGTGGATGCTGCGCCAGGAGGGCAGGCCGATCGAGCGCTACCGGGCACCGTTGTTCCGGCGGCTGCACGATCTTCGCCTGCACCGGCTCGACGGCGGGATCGAGCTGGCCCGGCTGGGCCATTCGAGCCGGCTCGCCGCCGACCCGGCGACGCTGTCGCAGTTGCACCGTCTCGGCTACGATGCCGCCGACGGCTGGCTCGCGCGCAACTTCATGCACCTCGGCCGGCGCTCGACCGTCGACCTCGAACGCGACTTTCCCCGCGATTCGTTGGCCGGCGGCGCGTGAGCGACGCTGCCCACGGCAGCCCGGCGACGGCGCCCGCGCGCCCGATGCCCGAACCTGCGCCGGTGACCATGGCGACGCGCTGCACGAGCTCCTTCGACACGTCCTGCTCTCCCTGATTCGAGGCCATCGAGTGTAATGTCGCGGAATCGGCCGTGCTTCGATCCGCGTCGAGGCGCGGGCCGACGCCAGGCGTTCGAACGAGGAGGTCGAAGTGGCCAGGCGTGCTCTCGCCCTGTCGAAGGTCTACCAGTTGCTCGAGCCCGGCCCGGTCGTGCTGCTGACGACGGCGCGCAAGGGACGCCAGAACGTCATGACGATGTCGTGGCACACGATGATGGAATTCGAGCCGCCGCTGGTGGGTTGCGTGATCAGCGACCGCAACCACAGCTTCGCGGCGCTGAAGGCCACGCGCGAGTGCGCGATCAACGTCCCGGAGCGCGACCTCGCCGACCAGGTGGTCGGATGCGGCAACACGTCGGGGCGCGACGTCGACAAGTTCGCCGCGTTCGGCCTGACGGCCGCGCCCGCGAGCCGCGTCTCGGCGCCGCTGATCCGCGAGTGCTTCGCCAGCCTCGAGTGCCGGGTCGTCGACACGAGGATGGTCGCGAAGTACGGATTCTTCGTCCTCGAGGTCGTCGCGGCCTGGGCGGACCGGTCTCGCGGGGCGCCGCGCACGCTTCACCATCGCGGCTACGGCACGTTCATGGTGGCCGGCGAGACGATCCGCCTGCGGTCGCGGATGCCCTGAGCCGCGGCTCGCCTGCGGCGAGCAGGTAAGATCGCTGCCGGACGCCCGCCGGACCGCGACGGGCATCGAAACCGGTGGAGTCCCCGATCTTGAGCCGCCTGAACGACCGCCTTCGCCTGCTGCCGCCCGAATTGCTGGGGGCGCTCGCGCGTGGCATCGAGAAGGAGAGCCTGCGCGCCCGCGCCGACGGCATGCTGGCCGACACCCCGCATCCCAGGGCGCTCGGGTCGGCGCTGACGCACCCCCACATCACCACCGACTTCAGCGAGTCGCAGCTCGAGCTGATCACCGGCGTGCACCGCGACGCGCAGTCGTGTCTCGCCGAGCTGACCGCGATCCACCAGACGGTGTACCGCGGGATCGGCGACGAGATCCTGTGGGCGGCGAGCATGCCCTGTGGCCTGCCAGCCGACGACGCCATTCCGCTCGCGCGCTACGGCACCTCGAACGTCGGTCGCGCGAAGACCGTCTACCGGCAGGGCCTGTCTCACCGCTACGGGCGGCGGATGCAGACGATTTCGGGCATCCATTACAACTTCTCGATGCCCGAGGCGGCCTGGCCGATCCTGCAGCAGGCCGATGGCCACGCCGGATCGGAGCAGGACTACCGCACCGCGTCCTACTTCTCGCTGATCCGCAACTTCCGGCGGCGCTCTTGGTTGCTGCTGTACCTGTTCGGCGCCTCTCCCGCGGCGTGCAGCACGTTCCTGGCCGGGCATCCGCACAACCTGCAGAAACTCGAGGGAGGCACGCTGCACCTGCCGCACGCGACATCGCTGCGAATGGGGCCGCTGGGCTACCAGAGCGACGCACAGGCCGCGCTGGCGGTGAGCTTCAATTGCCTGGACAGCTACTCGAAGTCGCTGTCTCGCGCGCTGAGCGAGCCGTATCCGGCCTACGAGCGGATCGGCATCCACGACGGCAACGGGCTGTACCGCCAGCTGGCCGCGACCTTGCTGCAGATCGAGAACGAGTTCTACGGAACGATTCGCCCCAAGCGCAGCATCCGTTCCGGCGAGCGGCCACTGCGAGCGCTCGCCGAACGCGGCGTGGAGTACGTCGAGGTGCGCTGCCTCGACCTCGATCCGTTTTCGCCGATCGGGATCGAGGCGGCCACGCTGCACTTCCTCGACGTGTTCCTGCTGCATTGCCTGCTCGACGAGAGCCCTCGCGACACGCCCGAGGAGATCGCGGCGATGTCGCGCAACCAGCACAAGGTGGCGCAGAATGGCCGCGAGCCGGAGCTTCGCCTCGAGCGCGGCGGCCACGAGGTGAGCCTCGTCGAGTGGGGCCGCGAATTGCTGCACGAGTGCGCGCCGATCGCGGCGGCGCTCGACGCGGCGACGAGCCGGCGCGGCGAAGGCGCCACCCCGCATCGCGACGCGCTCGCCGCGGCCGCGGCGCTGCTGGCTGATCCGTCGCTCACGCCCTCGGCGCGCAGCCTGCGCGAAATGGCGCAGGGATTCGACAATTCGTTCTCGCGTTTCGCGCTGGCTCGATCCGTCCGGCACCGCGAAGCGCTGCTCACTCTGCCGTTCGACGCGGGCTCCGAGAAGCGCTTCCGCCGGATGGCCGAAGAGTCGCTCGCCGAGCAGCGGCGCATCGAGGCGGCCGACCAGATGCCCTTCGAGACCTACCGGCAACGCTACCTGGCCGGCGAGCTACCGCTGGACGATGACCGCTGACGCCGCGGCGGCTGCGCACCTGTCCGCGCTGCTCGGGCGCTTCGCCCGGGCGGTCGCCGCGCACGATGCGGACGGGTTCGCGTCGCTGTTCACGCCGGACGGGCGGTACCACGACGGCTTTTTCGGGGTGCACGAGGGGCGCGAGACGATCGCCGCGATGCTCGAGCGCTTCTACGTCGGAGGCGAGGCGTTCTTCTGGCAGTTCCGCGACGTGCTCGCCTCGAGCGACCTCGGCTATGCGCGCTACGTGTTCAGCTATCGCTCGCGCGAGCCCGAGAGCGCCGGGCAGGTGGTCGTATTCGAAGGGATCGCGCAGCTGCGGCTGCGCGACGGGCTGATCGCCGAGTACGACGAGGCGTTCGACCGCGGGATCGCCTTCACGCAGCTGGGCTACGAGCTGCCGCGCATCGGCAAGCTGCTGGGTCGCTACACGCGCGAGTTCACGGCCTCGTCGGCCGCGCGCGCGCATCTGGCGGCGCGTCCGGATCGGGCTGGGCGGCCGCCAGGCGGCGCTTGAGGCCGCCGAAGCGGCGACGGTACTGCGCCGGCGTCAGCGCGACGCGGCGGCGGAACAGGCGCGAGAAGAAACTCGCGTCCTGGTAACCGACTTCGAGCGCGATGGCTTCGACCGGATCGTCGCCCGCCTCGAGCATCTGCTTGGCCTCCTCGAGGCGCAGCGTGTGGACGTACTCGATCGGGCTCATTCCGGTGGCCTGCGCGAACCGCCGCTTGAAGGTGCGCTCGGGCAGGCCCGACAGCGCGACCATCTGCGCGACCGGCGCCTCCGCCTGGTAGTGGCGTGCCGCCCATTCCTGGCAACGCGTCACCACCGGGTCCGACGACTGCGCGCCGTGGCGCAACGACGCGTAGGCGATCGGGCTCGTCGTGTTCCAGTCCATCAGGTTGATACGCGCGACCTGCATCGCCGCCTCGGGACCGGCATGGCGGGCGATCAGCGAGAGCACGAGCTGGTGCCACGCGATGCCGCTGCCGGCCATCATGATGCGCTGTCCGGCGCCAGCGAAGACGAGCCCGCGCTCGGGATGCCATCGGACGCGCGGATAGTGCCGGCGCAGCGCGTCGCAATAGGCCCAGTGGGTCGTGGCGTCGAGGCCGTCGAGAAGCCCCGTGCGCGCCAACAGCACTGCGCCCGAGCAGGACGAGGTAACGGTCGCGCCGGCCGCGTAGCGCTCGCACAGCCAGCTCGCCTCCACGTCGTAGCGATCGCCGAGCGGCTCTTCCGGCGGAATTGCCAGGTCCGTGACGTAGACGATGTCGGCGGCGTGCGCCCGGGCAAGGCTGGCATCGGGCGTGATGCGGACGCCGTTGGCGGCCGTGAACGGCGCGCCGTCGCGCGACACCACGAGCGGGCGAAACGGCGACTCCGCGCTGCCGCCGTGGACCATCTGCCAGTCGCGACAGGTGCTGGCCAGCGCGTCGTAGTAGCCGTACAGCGTCGCCGCCGACGTGTCGGGGACGCCGAGCAGCGCCACGACCACGGGTCGGGAGGGGATTCGCGTCGCATTGCCCATGGCACGAATGTCCGCTTCGTTGCACGAATCACTTTAGTCGATCCGGCGCCCCGGCGACACACTTGCTCTTCAGGGGCCGCCTGGCGGCATCAACCATTCACTGGAGCGACACGGACATGAAGATGATCGATCACGCCGGCCACGCGGTCTCCGGCGCAACCGGGGAGAGCCTCGCACACTTCGAGCAGGCGGCGCACGAGTTGCGCTGCTTCATCGGCGACCCGCTCGCAGCCGTCGACCGCGCGCTGGCTGTGGCCCCGCGGATGACGATGGCCCACGTGCTGCGCGCGTGGTTGCACCTGCTCGGCACCGAGCCGACGGGCCTGCCGCCTGCTCGCGACTGCGCAGCGGCGGCAGGCGCGTTGCCCGCCACCGACCGCGAGCGTCGCCACGTGGAAGCCGTGCGGCTCGTGGCCCACGGCCGCTGGCGCGAGGCCGGACGGGTGCTCGAGGACCTGAGCGCGCGCTACCCGCTTGACGCGCTGGCGCTCGGCGTCGGCCACCAGGTCGACTTCTTCACCGGAGACTCCCGCATGCTGCGCGATCGCATCGCGCGCGCGATGCCGGCGTGGAGCCCGTCGATGCCCGGCTACCACGCTCTGCTCGGCATGCACGCGTTCGGCCTCGAGGAGACCGGCGACTACGAGCAGGCCGAGCGGCAGGGCCGGCGCTGCGTCGAGCTCGAGCCGCGCGACGGATGGGGATGGCACGCGGTCGCGCACGTGATGGAGATGCGCAACCGTCCCGACGACGGCATCGCGTGGCTGGCGCCGGGGGCGCGGCACTGGTCGACGGACAGCTTCTTCGCCGTCCACAACTGGTGGCACCTCGCGCTGTTCCATCTGGAGCGCGACGAGATCGACGAGGTCCTGCGCCTGTTCGACGGCCCGATCTTCGGCGCGCGATCCGCGGTCGTCCTCGACCTGGTCGACGCGACCGCGATGCTGTGGCGGCTGCAGCTGCGCGGCGTCGATGTCGGCGATCGCTGGCAGGCCGTGGCGGCGAACTGGGCGCCGCTCGCCGGGGCGGGCACCTACGCGTTCAACGACATGCACGCGATGATGGCGTTCGTCGGCGCGGGCCTGCCCGATGCGCAGGTCGCGGTGCTCGATGCACAGCGCCGGGCACTCGGTGTCGACGACGACAATGCGGAGTTCACGCGCGAGGTGGGTGAGGCAGCGACGCAGGCGATGCAGGCCTTCGGTCGCGGAGATCCGGCGCTGGCGGTGCGCCTGCTGCGCTCGATCCGCTCCACGGCGAACCGGTTCGGCGGCAGCCACGCGCAGCGCGACGTGATCGACCTGACGCTGCTCGAGGCAGCACTGCGAGCGCAGGACGCGCCACTGGCTGCGGCACTGGCGGCCGAGCGGCTGGCACTGCGCCCGCGCAGCCCGCTCGCGCGGCGCTTCGTCGCCAGGGCGGGTGAGGTGCAGGTCGTGAACCCGGACGCGCCGCTCGCAGCGACGCAGGGTGGCGGGCGCACGAAGGCGCTCGACGCGGTCGGCTTGTCCTGACGAGGGAGGCGGCGCGAGGAGCGCACCGCCCGCCGGCGAGCCCCGCAGTTTCAGGAACCGGGCTCGGCGCTCGCGCTTCGATCGGTCGGGACCGTCGAATACTCCGACACCACCGCCTTCAGCCGCTGCCAGTGCGAACCCGGCCAATAGAGCCGACCGCAGCCGGTGCACGACGTGAACTCCGTCTGCTCAGCGGCCACCCGCGGCGGCAGGCGACCGGCGATATCGCCCCTTTCGGCGGGCCGCAGCATGGCATTGCACTCGAGGCAACGGCTGAACGGGCGGATGCCCTCGCGCAGGCCGAAGTGCGCGACGACCTCGCGCAACTGCTCTTCGGTGGTGCGCGCCCGCACGTAGCGCCCGCGCGCCACCCGCCGATGCTTGAGCAGCTCGCGGTCGCGGCTCAGCACGATGCGTCCATCGTCGTCGGCGAGGCCGGCGAGCGAGCGATCCGGCGCGTCGCGCGCCAGCTCGGTGTCGAAACCGAGCAGCCGCAGCCGCCGCGCCAGGCCGCCCAGGTGCGCGTCGGCGAGGAAGCGCGGCGCCGGATCTCCCGAGGCGGGGCGCATCGCCTCGGCCGGGAACACGTCGAGCGAATCGGTCGCCCGCAGCAGGTGCCCGAGCCCGGCGGGGCGGCCGTCGACCAGGACCCGGCCGACCTCGGTGTGGGGCACCCCGAGCGCCTCGATCGCGTGCTTGGCGGTCGCGCGCTCGGCGCAGGGCCATTCGAAGGCGCGATCGCGCAGGTCCGGGCGAAGGAGGTCGTTGAGCTCGTCGTGGAAGCGGAAGTGCGGCATCGGCCGGGGCTGTGGCAAGCTGATCGAAAGGAAGATGCACCAGCATGGACGATAGCGCGGTCGCGACTGCGGCGCCGAGCCCGTCGGAGTGGCTCGCGTTCGCGTTCATCCGCGACGCGCCGCGCATGCCCAACGGCCAGTACCTGGGCATCGAGACTGCGCCGGTCGAGCCCTGGCCGCACCAGCGCGTCGTCGCGCGGCGGCTGGTCGACGGATGGCCGCTGTCGTGGATGCTCTGCGACGAAGTGGGGCTGGGCAAGACGATCGAAGCCGGCCTCGCGCTGCGCGCGCTGCGGATGTCCGGCTACGTCGGGCGCGCGTTGATCGCGGTGCCCGCGAGCATTGCCGCGCAGTGGCAGCGCGAAATGGCGGACAAGTGCCTGCTGCCGTTCGCCCGCGCGCTCGGCGGGGCGCACCCCCGTCACCGGGTACTGCTGCCGCGCGAGCACGAGCGTGCCGCAGCTTCGCTGTTCGCGCCCGAGCTGGTGATCGTCTCGACCGGGCTGCTCACGCGGCGCGAGCGACAGCCCGAGCTGAAGGGTGCCGACGGCTGGGATCTGGTGCTGCTCGACGAGGCACATTGCGCGCGCCGATCGAATCCGACTGCCGGCCCAGATCGCCCGCCGCGATGGACGCGGCTCTACCGGATCGCGCGCGACGTGCTGCGCCCGAAGGCCGCTGCGCTGTGGCTCGCCACGGCGACGCCGATGCAGCTCGAGCCGATCGAGGCGATCGATCTTGCGACGCTCACGCGACGGCTCGGGCCCTTCGCGCTCGAACCCCGGGTCGCGCTCGCCTACTACGGACTGCTCGCGAGGCTGCGCGCCGGTGCGGGGCTCGAGCCGCTGGAATGGCGCTTCGTCGCGCGCGTGGCGCGGCACGTGATGCGCTTCGACGCCGCAGCCGCCCGCTTCGTCGAGCGCGCAGTGATGCGCGGACGTGCGGGCGCAGCGCTGCGGCGCTGGCTCGACGCCCCCGACACGGCCAGCGCCGCGCCGGCGCCGTCGCTGCGCAAGGCGGTGCTGCGGCTGCTGTTCGCGGTGGCGCCGCTATCGCGGGCGATGATGCGGCACGACCGCGGCTTGCTGCGCCGCTACCAGCGCCAGGGGCGCCTGGCTGCGCCGCTGCCGACGCGCAAGGTCCACCTGCCTGCGATCCGGCTCATGGCCGCGGAGCGGGAGGTCTACGACCTGTTCGCGCCGTATTGCCGCACCCTCGCCGAGCAGGTCAGGGCGCACAGCCGGCAGCGCATCGCCGTCGGCTTCATGCTGAGTTTCTTCGGCCTGCGCTTCGCGTCGAGCTACAAGGCGATCCACGACACGCTGGTGCGGCGGCGCGACCGGGTCGTCGCAGCGCTGGAGGGCCGACCGCTTCCGTCGTCGGGCGAGACGGTCGGCTGGAGCGAGCGCGATTGGGACGAGCGCGACTGGGAGGATCACGAGTGGGAACGGCGTGATCTGGAGGGGCGCGCCCACGACGAGGCCGACACGCCGGACGACGAACTGCTGACGGCCGGCCTGCACTGGCGCAGCCGGGTCGACCTCGGCTGGGAGGCCGAGCAGTTGACGGCGCTGCTCGAGCGGCTCGCGCCGCTTGCGCAGCTGCGCTCGCCGAAGGTGCGCGCGCTGCTGAAGGCGCTGCGCGCGCGCCGCGGCACGGACGGGCGCCTGCGGCAGGCCGTCGTCTTCACGCGCTTCTACGACACGCTGGTCGACCTGCAGGGCTGGGTCGAGCGCGACGAGCCCTCGTTGCGCCTGGGGGTCTTCTCGGGGCCGCGCTGTGCGTGGATGGACGAGGCACGGGGCTGGCACGGAGCCAGCCGCGAGGAAGTGAAGCGGCGCTTCGTCCGCGGCGACATCGACCTGTTGTTGTGCACCGACGCGGCCGCCGAGGGGCTGAATCTGCAGTCGGCCGACCTGCTGGTCAATTTCGACCTGCCGTGGAATCCGATGAAGCTCGAGCAGCGGATCGGCCGGATCGATCGCATCGGCCAGCGCCATCGCACGATCCACGTGATCAACCTCGCCTACCCCGGCACGGTGGAGGAGGAGGTGTACGTACGGCTGCTGCGGCGAGTCCAGGGCGCGGCCGGCACCGTGGGGGCGCAGCCGCTGGTCGTGTTGCCGGTCGATCCGGCCGACCTGCGGCGCCTGTCGACCGGCGAGCTCGAGCCGGAGCGTCTCGAGGCAATGGTGCGCGAGCGGATTCGGCTGGCGCGCGAGCGCGCCGAGTCGATGTCGCCGACCGCGGCCGAGCTTCACGCGCTGTACCGCGAGCTCGGCGAGGAGCGGGCGGCGACGAGTCTGCCCATCACGCTCGGGCAGGTCTTCGAGACGATCGCCGGTTCGCCGACCCTGAAGGCGCTCGGCAGCGAGCGGATCGAGACGCCGCACGGGGCGGCGCTGCTCGTTCGCGGGATCCCCGGCTTCGTGCCCTGCCTGCTCACCGTGTCGCGCGCGCTGCACGAGCGCGGCCTGCCGGAGCGCGACGAGCCGCTGCGTTTCGCCACCTGGGGCGAGCCCGTGTTCGACGCGCTGGTGGCACACGTGCTTGCGTACGGCCATGCTTATGCGGGCTTCGCCCGCGGCTGCGCCGAGGTGCCCGGAACGCGCGCGAGCGTCGTGTCCTGGGTCGTGTCGACGAACGCCGGCCCGGTCGTCGTCGAGGAGTTCGCGCAGCTTGCGACGCTGCAGCCGGGGGGCGCGCGCCGGCCCGATGCCGCGGCGCTCGAACGGGCCACCCAACGCGCCGCCGCACGAGCCGAAGCCGTCGCGAGCCTGCGGCAGGTCGAGCGCGACGCGTCGCTGGCCGCAGTGACGCACCACCGGATTCACCGCGCGCTGGCCGCGAAGCTGGTCGCGTCCGCGCCGAAGGGAAGCCGGCTGCGCGAACTGGAGGCGCATCTACCCGATTGCACGCGCACGCTGCGGATTCCGAAGCTGGACCCGGCGCTGGTCGCCGCCGAGGCGGAGTACGGCCTGCTCGAAACGAAGCGCGACGCGGTCGACCTGCCAGCCTTCTACCAGCGCTGCCTGGTGGCGACGCTCGAGCGCGAGCGGCTGGCGCTCAGGCGCGCTCGCCGCGGCGAAGCCGAGGACGAGATTGCGCTGGCGGAGCTGGCCGAGCGCCTGCTGCGCGGAACGGGCCCGATCCGGTAGCGCGACCGACCCGACAGCCCACGGCCGTGCCCGCTGCGATGCGAACACCTCGTACCGCTTCGATTGCAGTACCGGCTGAGCGGGGGCATAATCGGGGGCATTACACCTGAGGATTCGGCAAATGCCCCTGACCGACGAAGCCATTCGCCGCGCCATGCCTGCAGCCAAACCCGTTCGCATGTTCGACGGCGGCGGGCTCTACATCGAAATCTCGCCCGCGGGCGGAAAGCTCTGGCGTTTCAAGTATCGGTTCGGCGGCAAGGAAAAGAGGTTGGCGCTCGGGGCTTATCCTGCCGTTCCGCTCGAGGGCTGCAGGGACGCAGTCACCGGGGAATGGATTCCAGGCGCCAGGGAGAAGCGCGAGGAAGCGCGGCGGCTGCTGGCCAACGGGGTCGACCCCGCCGAGCGCCGCAAGGCGCGAAAGGCCGAAAGCCGCGCGCATGCGTCGCATGCGGCGGCCGGCAGTCTTCCCGGCGAAACGGCGTGGGCCAGTCGCGTTCCGGGGCGCAAGGCGCAGCGGGAACTGAGGGAAGAGGTGCTCTACGAGACCGCCGCCCGGTGGTTCAACAACCACGGCTATCACGGCACGTCGTTGAGCGACCTGGCGAAGGAGCTGGGGATCACCAAGGCCGCGCTGTACAACTACGTCTCGAGCAAGAGGGAGTTGCTCTACAACATACACGTGCGCTCGCTGCAGGCGGCGCGGGCCGCCCAGGACAGTGCGGCCACCGAGAGCACCGGCCTCGGCAGGGTCCGCAAGATGATCTTCAACTATGTCGCTGCGATCACCGAGTCGCCGACCGTGACGTTCATCCTGCTGGAAGACGGGGCTCTGGCTCCCGAGCAGGCCGAGGAAGTACTCGCCGCCCGGCGCGCGCTCGATCACGAGTTCCGGAGCTGGGTCGCCGAGGGAATACGCGACAAGTCGATCCTGCCGTGCGATCCCCAGCTGGTGTCGTTGCTGGTGACGGGGAGCATGGCATGGGTGACGAAATGGTACGACCCGAAAGGCCCCTGGACCGGCGAACAGGTGGCTGAAGCGATGAGCGTGCTGTATGCGCGAATGCTGGGCAGCGCGCCGATCGGCCCGCTTCCGGCCAGCGTCGGCATGATCGTCCCGGAGGGCGGGCTCTGGATGCCGCCGCCCGTGCGGCCCGTCGGCGCCGGCTCCCGATCGCGTCGACCAGACCGCCCGTAGTTCGTTGACATGTAACCGATCGGTAATTAGACTGATCGGGCGGTTAACCTTGCCACCGGTCGAGCATCACCCGCGGGTCGATCGTCCGGGCCGAGGCTTCCCCGATGATCAGGTGCGTTCGACGCAATTTCGATCGTTCACTCACGAGAGGGAGAGGGTATGCGCTGGAGACTGGTGACGCTGGGGGCTGCGCTGGCGCTCGTGGCGGGGGCGGCGTCGGGCCAGACCCAGGGCGTGAGCAGGACCGAGATCGTGGTCGGTTCGCTGCAGGACCTGTCCGGTCCGATCGCCAGCCTCGGCAAGGCGAGCCGCAACGGGATGCAGATGCGGATCGACGAGCAGAACGAAAAGGGCGGCATTCACGGCCGCAAGATCCGGTTCGTCGTCGAAGACCACGCCTACGACCCCAAGCGCGCAGTCCTCGCGACGCACAAGCTGCTCGAGCAGGACAAGATCTTCCTGATGCTGGGGCACATCGGCACGCCGACGAACGTCGCGGTGATGCCGCTGCTGTTCGAGCGCAACGTGATCAACCTGTTTCCCTTCAGCCCGGGCAGGCAGATGTTCGATCCGGTGCATCGCCTGAAGTTTGCGTCCTTTACTCCCTATTACGACCAGGCGCGCCAGTCCGTCCCCGTGCTCGTCAGGCAGAGGGCGCTGAAGAAACCCTGCATCATCTACCAGGACGACGACTACGGCATCGAGCACCTCAAGGGTGCCGAGGAGGGCCTGAAGACCATCGACCTGCAGTGGGTCGAGAAGACTTCGTACAAGCGCGGCGCGACCGACTTCTCGTCGCAGGTGGCACGCATGAGAAGTGCGGGTTGCGATCTGGTCGTCCTGGGCACGCTCATCCGCGAGACGATCGGAACCGTCGCCGAGGCTCGAAAGACGGGCTTCAATCCGGTCTTCCTGGGGACGACCGGGATCTACTACGACCAGATCCACAAGCTCGGCGGCCCCGCCATGGACGGAATCGTCGCGACGCACACGGCTGCGGTGCCGTATCCCGATAGCGGGTCGGAGCAGGTGCGTGCGTGGATCCAGCGCTACAAGAGCAGGTTCGGCGAAGACCCGTGGATGCATTCGGTCTACGGGTACGCGAACGCCGAGGCCATGATCATCGCGCTGGAGAAGGCCGGTCCCGACCTGAGCACCGAGTCGCTCATCAGGGCGATCGAGGCGACCAGGTTCCCCACGGACATCTTCGGCAGCGCGGAGATGACCTTCAGCCCCACCAAGCGCCTCGGGTCGAGCCTTTATCGATTCGCCGAAATTCGCGACGGTCGCTGGGTGACGACGTCGGACTACTTCGGCGAGCGCTGAGCCGCCTGCCGCGGCGCCGGCGCGCCGCGGCCCTTCAACGGGCCCGCCATCCTGGGGATGGCCGGGGCACGCCAGGACTGACCATGCATCTGGAATTCACGCCGGAAGATCGGGACTTCCGCGCCATCGTGCGCGAGTTCATCGACGGCAACCTGCCGGCCGACATCGCGGCCAGGGTCCATGCGCGCATGCCGCTCGGCAAGGACGACTTCACGCGCTGGCAGAGGATCCTGCACGACAGGGGGTGGGGCGTCCCGGCATGGCCGCGGGAATTCGGCGGCGCGGGATGGACCCCGATACAGCAATACATCTTCGAGGAGGAATGCGCCGGCGCCGGCGCGCCGATGCAACTTCCGTTCGGCCCGAAGATGGTCGGCCCGGTCATCATGGCCTTCGGGAACGATTTCCAGCTGGAGCGGTTCCTGCCCGGCATCGCTTCGGGCGAAGACTGGTGGTGCCAGGGCTTCTCCGAGCCCGGCGCGGGTTCCGACCTCGCCTCCCTGAAGATGCGTGCCGAACGTGTTTCGGGCCCGGACGGCGGGCACTACCTGGTCAACGGGCAGAAGACCTGGACCACTTATGCGCACTACGCCGACTGGATCTTCTGCCTGGTGCGCACCCGCAGCGACGGCCGCCCGCAAGAGGGGATTTCGTTCCTCCTGGTCGACATGAAGACGCCCGGCGTCAGCGTCCGACCCATCGTCATGCTCGACGGTGGGCACGAGATCAACGAAGTGTGGTTCGAGAACGTCGAAGTTCCGGCGGGCAACCTGGTGGGCGATGAAAACAGGGGCTGGACGTACGCCAAGTTCCTGCTCGACCAGGAACGTACCGATATCGCTCGCGTGGGCCGCTCCAAGGCCGCACTCAAGTACCTGAAGACGATCGCGCGCCGTGAACTCGACGGCGGGCGCCCGCTGATCGAGAACCAGCGCTTTCGCGACAGGATCGCCCAGGTGGAAATCGAGTTGATGGCCCTCGAGATCACGAACCTGCGCGCGCTGTGCACCATGGCCAGGAAGCGCGCACCGGGTCCCGAGCCATCGCTGCTGAAGCTCAAAGGCTCGGAGATCGAGCAGATGCTGAGCGAACTGATGATGCGGGCACTGGGCCATCGCTCGATACCCAGGGTCGAAGGATCGATCGATGCGAACCAGCCTGGCGAGCCGATCCACTCCGATTTCGCCGCGCCACTCTCCGGCAACTATTTCAATTGCCGCAAGACGTCGATCTACGGCGGCTCCAACGAGATCCAGAGGAACATCATCTCCAGGATGATCCTCGGGCTCTGAGTATCCCGACGAGGCGAGACGACGGTGAATTTCGACTACGACGAAGAACAACTGGCGCTCCAGGAAACGCTGCGCCGCTTCATCGGCAGGGAATACGACTTCGAGAAGCGGCGGACTTCCATCGCGTCCGCCGACGGGTTCAGTCGCAGCGTGTGGTCGAAGTTTGCCGATCTGGGCATTCTCGCCATGCCCTTTCCAGGCAGCCTCGACGGCGCCGACGGCACTGCGGTCGACACCATGCTCGTCATGGAGATTCTCGGGCGCGGCCTGGTCGTCGAACCGTATCTGACGACGGTCGTCCTGTGCGGTGGCCTGATCCGCGACGCCGGCAGCGATTCGCAGCAAAGGGCCCTGTTGCCGCGCATCGCCCGAGGGACGCTGTTGATGGCCCTCGCTCACCACGAGCCCGGCACGCGCTACGAGTCGAGGCACGTCGCGACGTGGGCAAGGCGTGAAGGCAGCCGCTACGTGATCGACGGTGCCAAGACTGTCGTGCTCGGCGGAGATGCTGCAGACAAGCTGATCGTCTCCGCACGCACGGCCGGCGACGTGCGCGACGATGCCGGCATCTCGCTGTTCATCGTCGATGCGAAGGCGTCCGGAGTCCGCGTCATCGGCTACCCGACGCAGGATGACAGGCGCGCTGCCGACGTCGAACTCGCCGGAGTGCGGGTAGGGGCTGATGCCCTGGTGGGGGAGAGGGATCGCGCGCTGCCGATCGTCGAGCGCGCCATCGATCGATCGATCGCGGCCCTGTGCGCCGAGGCCGTGGGCATCATGTCAGTCCTGAACGAGGCGACGCTCGAATACCTGAAGGTACGCAAGCAGTTCGGCCAGCCGATCGGCAGTTTCCAGGCGCTTCAACACCGGATGGTCGACATGGTGGTCGCGACAGAGCAGGCTCGTTCGATGGCGACCCTGGCGGCGGTTCGCGCCGATTCGCACGATGCGGCCGAGCGGCGAATGGCGATCTCGGCGGCCAAGGCCCATGTCGGCCAGGCGTCGCGTCGCGTGGGCCAGGAGGCGGTGCAGCTGCATGGCGGCATGGGCGTGGTCGACGCGCTCGCCGTCAGCCACTGTTTCAAGCGCCTCACGATGATCAACGCCACGTTCGGCGACGCCGACCATCACCTCGGGTACGTCAGCGACCGCATGCTGGTCGCATGAGCGGACACTGACCACAGCCGCCTCGACCGCGGTCGTCGCCCTGACGCACGATTCTCGCTTCCCGATGACCCCTCGGCCGTGGTCGAATGGCGCCAGACGGGAGGGGAAAGATGCCGGTCCGGAATCTGGCGGTGGCGGCGGTTTTCGAAGAGCTGGCGGACAGGCTCGCCATCCAGGGGGCCAACGTCTTTCGCATCAATGCCTACCGCAACGCCGCCCGCACGCTGCAGGAACTCAGCGGGGACGTCGGGCAGATGATCGAGCAGGGCCGCGACCTCACGGAATTGCGCGGCATCGGTACGGACCTCGCCGGCAAGATCCACGAGATCGTCGCCACGGGCACCTGCGAGCTGCTCGAGCGCCTGCGCCACGAAATGCC
>CALMSQ010000248.1:0-1056 GCA_937872345.1 uncultured Burkholderiales bacterium
CCCGTCGCCAGGTCTTTCGTGATCGTCGGTCTCACGACGACGGGGCGACCGTTCCGGCCGAGCGACTGGGCCGAGCGACTGTGCGGCGTGATGTCGGGCTTTCGTCCCCAGGGCGGCACGCCCGGCGCGCACCTGACTTATTCGCCGTACGTGATGCCGGGCTGGCGCGACGGAGTCAAGTGCGTGTCGGTCGATGCGCGGCTGTACGAACTCGACCCGCTCGCCTATCGCTTCGTTGCCGGTTTTGCCGCCGACAACGGCTTGCAGGTGGTCTGGGAATGAAGGTTCCCGGGGGCGGGCGAGGGTCCGGGGCCGTCCCGTGCGGAGGCCGACCTGGCGATGGTTGCGACGCCAGATGAAGAATCGCAGCTAAGTAGCCGACATGATTCGGTTTTTCCTGCAAAGAAGTGCTTGCATGATGCGGGGGGCTCGTGGTTAGAATCCAGCCAGGGAGATGAGCGTGCCGGAGGAGAACAACGAAATGGCCCAGGCATCCGATTCCAGGCCCGAATTCCGGGTGGCGGTATTCGGCTTGGCGACGAAGTTCCAGCGCCTGCTGGAGATCGTCCTGCGCCACGCGCGCCACAACCGGTATCGGTATTCGCTGTCGCCGACGCGCGGACCGGGCGAGTTCGACATCGCGCTGGTCGACATGACCGTCGCCGGCGGCCCCGAAGTCGCGAGCACCCTGCGCCGCGTCCTCGAGGGCGACGCCGTGCTCAGGGTGGGGCGACGCGCCGATCCGGAGCGTCCGCGCGACGACCTGCTGCAGAGCCACTTCGTCGCGCAGGTGCTGTTCGCGCTCAACGGCGTGGTCGACTCGATGGTCAGCCGGCGCCGCGAGGCCGAGGTCGCCAGGGCGGTCGAGGCCGGCTTGATGGTGGCCGAGCACGGAGACCGTCGCCGTCCTCGCGCGCTGATCGTCGACGACAGCCCCACCGTGCGTCGGCAACTCTCGCTCGCGCTGCACCAGATCGGGCTGGACAGCGAGGCGGTGGCGAGCGCGCGCGAGGCGCTCGACGTGCTGGCGATGCGTCGCTACGAGATGGTGCTGGC
>CALMSQ010000249.1:0-3830 GCA_937872345.1 uncultured Burkholderiales bacterium
GGCGCCGAGTACGTGGTCGACTTCCTGCCCAAGGTGAAGGTCGAGGTCATCATCGCCGACTCGGCGGTCGAGTCGGTCATCGACGCTATCGTGCGGGCCGCCCGCACCGGGCGGATCGGCGACGGCAAGATCTTCGTCGCCAACGTCGAGCAGGTGGTACGCATCCGCACCGGCGAGACCGGCGAAGCCGCCGTCTGAACGGGCGCGCAGCCACCCGACGGGGCGCTCCGGGCGCGTCCCGCCGGAACGGGCCGCTCAGGCCGGCTTCGTCCCGAACAGCCGGCGCAACCCTCGCAGGACGAGCCTGATCAGCAGCGCTGCGGCGATCACGAACAGCAGCAGCGCGATCACGAACAGCAGCGGGTGTTCGACGGCCAGCCAGGTGCCGCCGAGCACCAGCAGGTCCTCGCCCATCGAGACCGCGACGTTCGAGAAGGGTTCCGGCGAGGTGTTGACCACCGCCCGCGTGCCCGACTTGGCGAAATGCGTCGTGGCGGTGAGCGTGCCGCCCAGCAGGCCGGCCGCGAGCGCCGCCGCGGCACCCGAGTCGCCGAACACCGCGGCGGCGAGCGCCGCCCCGGCGGGGATCCGCACGAACGTGTTCAGGCCGTCCCACAGCGTGTCGAGCCACGGCAGCTTGTCGGCGAACAGTTCGACGATCGCCATGAACCCCGACGCGCCGAGCACCAGCGGGTGCGCGAGCAGCGTCAGGTGCTCGGGCAGTTCCCACCAGCCGAGCCTCGCGAGCAGGCCGAACAGGAACACCACCAGGTAGAGCCGCAGCCCGGCCCCCCAGGCCAGCGCGCCGGCCAGCGCCAGGTCGGGCAGGTGGCGCATCAGCGGCTCGGGCAGCTGGCCAGCGAGCGCCCCGATCAGCGCCGCGAAGTCAGGCATCGCGATTCCTGCCGCCCGGGGCGCTTGGTACACTGGTTTCCATGGAGTCCATTGTGCCAGCCGGTGGGCCGCCTGCGCGCGTCGGCGCGTTGCTGCTCGCAGCCGGGCGCTCGTCGCGGATGGGCGGCCCGAACAAGCTGCTCGTGAACGTCGACGGCGAGCCGATGGTACGGCGTGCGCTGCGCACGCTGCAGGCGGTGCCGCTCGCTCCGATCGTCGTCGTGCTCGGCCCGGCAGCCGACGCGGTCCGGCAAGCGCTGGGCGATCTGGCGGCGTGGCAGGCCTGCAGCGCGCCGGAGTCGACCGACCACCAGGTTTCGGTCGACGCGGGGCTGCGAGCGCTGCCTGCCGACCTGGATGCGATCCTCGTCATGCTGTCCGACCAGCCGCTGCTCGATGCCGCCGACCTGCGCTGGCTCGTCGACCAATGGCGTGCGCTGCCGCGCGGCTGCGCGCTGATGCCGGTCTTCGAGGGCCGGCGCGGCAATCCGGTGATCGTTGATGCCGCGATGCGCGCGCCGATCCTCCAGGCCGGCCCGGACGTCGGCGCGCGCGGCTACCTCGCTTCGCACCCGACGCTGGTGCGCCGCGTCGAGGCGCCCAACGACCATTTCGTCGTCGACATCGACACCGTCGACGACCTCGCGGAGCTGGCCGGACGCGGCCTGCGTGCCGCGATCTCCGGGGAGGGCTGAACCATGCTCGCACCGACCGTTCTCGACTGGGCCGAAGCGGACCTCTCCCGGGTGCCGTACCGCGCGTATACCGATCCCGGGCTGTACCGGCGCGAGCTCGATCGGCTGTTCTACCGCGGGCACTGGAACTATGCCGGGCTGGCCTGCGAGATCCCGAACCCGGGTGACTACCGCACGACCTGGATCGGCGAGCGCTCGGTGATCATGGTGCGCGACCACGACGGCACGATCAATGTCGTCGAGAACCACTGCGCGCACCGCGGCGTGCGCTTCTGCCGCGCCTCGCACGGCAACGCGCGCGACTTCGTCTGCCCGTATCACCAGTGGAACTACGACCTGAAGGGCAACCTGGTCGGCGTGCCGTTCCGGCGCGGCGTGAAGACGGTCGAGGACGGCAAGGCGCGCGTCCAGGGCGGCATGCCGGCCGACTTCCGCCTCGAGGACCACGGCCTGAACCGCCTGCGCGTCGAGACGCTGAACGGACTGGTGTTCGCGTCGTTCGACCACGACGTCGAGCCGCTGCGCGACGCGATCGGACCGAAGGTGCTGCCGTGGGTCGAGCGCGTCTTCGACGGTCGCGCGCTGACGCTGCTCGGCTACTCGCGCCAGCGCATTCCGGGCAACTGGAAGCTGATGCAGGAGAACATCAAGGATCCGTACCACCCGGGTCTGCTGCACACGTGGTTCGTCACCTTCGGGTTGTGGCGCGCGGACCAGCGCTCGCAGATGGTGCTCGACCGGCATGGCCGGCACGCGGTGATGATCTCGCGACGCAACGACGGCGGCCGTGCCGACGTCACGCAGGGAGTCACCAGCTTCAAGGAGAACCTGACGCTCAACGACGCGCGCCTGCTCGACGTGGTCCCCGAGCCGTGGTGGAACGGCCCGACGGTGACGATGATCACGCTGTTTCCGTCGCTGATCATCCAGCAGCAGGTGAACTCGCTGTCCACCCGGCACATCGTGCCGCGCAGCCCGGGCGTGTTCGACTTCGTCTGGACGCACTTCGGCTTTGCCGACGACGCCCCCGAGATGACGCAGCGCCGGCTGCGCCAGGCCAACCTGTTCGGCCCGGCCGGCTTCGTGTCGGCCGACGACGGCGAGGTGATCGAGATGTCGCAGCAGGGCTTCGCGCAGGATCCCGACGGGCGCACGATCAGCGCCCTGGGCGGGCACGGGGTCGAAGATACCGACCACATGGTGACCGAGACGCTGATCCGCGGCATGGTCGCGTACTGGCGCCGGGTGATGGAGGTCTGATCATGGGCGCGCAGGAACCGGTTGCCGGCGCGGCGCCCGCGGGCCGAAGCGTCGCGCTGCGCGCCGACGATGCGCTGGCCGTGGCGAGGCTGTACGCCGACTATGCGGCGGCGCTGGACGAGGCGCGCTACGAGGACTGGATCGCGTTGTTCGCGCCCGATTGCCGCTACCTGGTGCAGCCGCGCGAGAACCACGACCGCGGCCTGCCGCTGGCGACGATGGCGCTCGAAGGGCAGGGCATGCTGCGCGATCGCGTGCACGCGGTGCGCAACACGCTGTTTCATGCGCCGTACTACCAGCGTCACGTGATCGGCGCCGCGCGAGTGCGCGCGGTGCTGGCGGGCGACACGGCGAGGCCGCTGCGCGTGGCGACCGAGGCCAACTACGTGGTGTTGCGCACGCACGTGCAGCAGCCCGCGGAGATCCTCAGCGCCGGGCGGCACCTGGACGAGCTGGTGCGCGTCGGTGACGACTGGTGTTTCGGGCTCAAGCATGTCGTCTTCGACACCGAGCTGATTCCCAACTCGCTGATCTACCCGATCTAGCCTTTGCTGCGCGGAGCTTGCCGATGAACGAGCCCACGGTGTGGATCGACGTGGCCGCGGAGGCCGAACTGATCGACGCCGACGTCGTCGCGGTGCCGGCGATGGGCCGCGAGATCGCCCTCTACCTGGTCGAAGGCGAGGTCTACGCGACCGACAACCGCTGCACGCATGGCGACGCGCGGCTCTCGGAAGGCTTCGTCATCGACCACTGCATCGAGTGCCCGCTGCACCAGGGGCAGTTCGACGTGCGCACCGGCGAGCCGCTGTGCACTCCCGTGACCGAACCGCTGCGGGTCTGGCGGGTGCGGCGTGAAGGCGGCCGGATCCTGGTCGCGCTCGATTCGCCGGAGGGCGGCGCCCCTAGCGCGCCGGCAGCCTGAGCAAGACGATCAGCGCGCCCGAGCCGCCGTCGTTCGGGCGCGCCTGGCAGAACGCC
>CALMSQ010000250.1:0-2472 GCA_937872345.1 uncultured Burkholderiales bacterium
CAGGTCGACGTCGCCGAGCGCGATGCAGTTGACGACCGTGTCGGGGCGCCAGTTCTCGAACCAGCGCTCGACGCATCGGTCGGGGTCGTTCGCGTCGAGCGCGAGCGTTGCGCGCGGCGGCGTGGTCCACTCGCCCCCGACGGTCGCGGCGCGGGTTGCGATCGCGCCGCCCAGCCGCCCACGTGCCCCCAGCAGCAGCACGCGCCGGAGCGCGCGCGCCGCGGCGCGCTCAGCGCGCACCGGCCGGGGGACCACCGGATCCGTCCTCATTGAAGACCTCTGCGTCGCCGAACGCGGGCGCATCGCGGTCGCGCACCGAGACGATCGGTGCTGCGCCCGCGAGCGGCCAGTCGATCGACAGGCCCGGCGAGTCCCAGCGGATCGCGCGATCGAACCGCACGTCCCACGCCTGCGTCAGGCCGTAGAGGACGAGGCTGTCTTCACGCGCGAGGAACCCGTGGGCGAAGCCCGGCGGGACCCAGAGCATCTGCGGGCGCTCGGCGTCGAGGTCGAACGCGAAGCTCGTTCCGAACTGCGGCGACGCGCGGCGCAGGTCGACGAGGACGTCGTGGACGCGCCCGGCGAGCACCTGCACCAGCTTGCCCTGCGGGGCGCCGAGCTGGTAGTGCAGCCCGCGCAGCACGCCGCGACGGCTCTGGCTGAGATTCTGCTGGACGATCTCGACCGGCCCGGCATGCGCGCGAAGCGCATCGAGGCGCAGCGATTCCATCAGCCAGCCGCGCTCGTCGCGATGTAGGCTCGCATCGAACAGTGCCCATCCTGCCGCGTGCGCGGTGTGCAGCTTCATCGCCCACCCGTGCCGCTGCCCGGGCGCCGCGCTTGCATCGCGGCGCGCACCGTCGAGCGCAAGCCCTCGTCGAGCCCGACCCGCGGCGACCAGCCTGTCTCGCCGCGCAGCTTGCGGTCGTCCATCGCGTAGCGGCGGTCGTGCCCGGGACGGTCTGCAACGAAGCGGATCCAGCGCGCGGCGTCGCGTGCGGGCTCCGCAGCGGCCCGTCTGGCGTCGCCGCCGCTGGCGGGACGCGTATCCCGGGCTCGTGTCTCCAGTTCGACGGCGGCTACCAAGTGCCCGATCAGCGCCCGGTTCGTCACGCCCTGGTGTCCTGCGATGTTGTAGGACTGGCCCGGCGCGCCGCGCTCGAGCGCCGCGACCAGCGCCGCGACGTGGTCGTCGACGTAAAGCCAGTCGCGCACCGCCGATCCGTCTCCGTAGAGCGGCACCGGTTCGCCGGCGAGGATCCGCTCGATCGCCAGCGCGACCAGTTTCTCGGGATGCTGGCCGGGGCCGTAGGTGTTCGAGCCGCGCGTGACGAGCGTCGGCAGGCCGTAGGTGACGTGGAACGCGGCGACGAAATGGTCCGCCGCGGCCTTCGAGGCCGCGTACGGATTGCGTGGCCGGTATGGTGCCTGCTCGTCGCAAGGCGCGTCGTCGGGGGCCAGCGAGCCGAACACCTCGTCGGTGGAGCAGTGAAGGAAGCGGAACGCGGTCGCGTCGGCTGCCGGCCGTGCCTGCAGGTGCGCCCGAGCGGCCTGAAGCAGCGTCAGCGTGCCAAGCGTGTTGGTTCGCGCGAATGCGGTCGCGTCGGCGATCGCGCGATCGACGTGCGTCTCGGCGGCCAGGTGAACGATCGCGCGCGGCCGGTGCGTGTCGAGCACCTTGTCGATCAGCGCGCGGTCGCAGACGTCGCCGTGGACAAAGGTGTAGCGCGGATCGCCCTGCAGCGCGACGAGCGCCTGCGGCCTCGCGGCGTAGGTCAGCGCGTCGAGATTGACCAGCGGCTCGTCGCGCGACCCGAGCCAGTCGAGCACGAATCGCGAGCCGATGAAGCCGCAGCCGCCTGTGACGAGGATCATGCCGGCTAGAATACCGAATCCCGTCACGACCGCGCACGCCCGACGCCCCGCATGGCCCGCTGGCTCTACACGATCGCGTGGACCCTGGCGATCCCGCTGGTGCTGGTCTACCTGCTGTGGCGATCGCGCCGCCAGCCCGAGTACCGGCGCCACCTCGGCGAGCGATTCGGCGCGCATTCGCTGCGCACCGACATGCAGCCGCTGTTCTGGCTGCACGCGGTGTCGGTCGGAGAGACGCGCGCGGCGCAGCCGCTGGTCGCCGCGTTGCTCGAGCGCTATCCGGGTTGCGAAGTGCTGGTCACGCACATGACGCCGACCGGCCGCGCGACCGGCGCGTCGCTGTTCGCCGGCCTGAGCGTGCACCAGGCCTACCTGCCGTACGACCTCCCGTTCGCGGTGCGCCGCTTCCTGCGCGCCTGGCGGCCGACGATCGGCATCGTGATCGAGACCGAACTCTGGCCGAACCTGGTCGCGGTGGCGCGCCGCGAGGGCGTGCCGATGGCGCTGGTCAATGCGCGGTTGTCCGACCGCTCGCTGCGCAAGGCGCGCCGCTGGCGCGCGCTGATCCGGCCGGCGCTTGCGGGGCTCGACCTGGTG